>CAIWVT010000490.1 GCA_903916135.1 uncultured bacterium | reverse complement strand
TGGTATGCCTCAATTGCGGGTATAGGCAATGCACAGTGCATGTTGGTATCCCGCATTTGCGGGTATAGGCAATGCACAGTGCATGATGGTATCCCGCATTTGCGGGTATAGGCAATACACATTGCATGATGGTATCCCGCATTTGCGGGTATAGACAATGCACATTGTAGAATGGCATCCATCATTTGTGTTATTTGTAATGGCTTTATATAGAATGATATAAGACTTACAACAATAACTCCGTCTTTCAAGGCGGAGCTGAATAAAGAAGCAGCTATTGGCTTTAGCCCTGATATGTAGTTTGTTTTTTCAGTGTTATAGCATGCGAAGCGGCAAACTTCCCACATCTCAGGTTATATTTGTTGAAAATCATCAAAGATGGAAAAGAGATGGCTGAAAGAATTGTGAAGGAATAGAAGTTTTATCTATTGATATAAAAACTGATTAAACTAAGCGTATCATTACTGTTTTGACGTAAAACAAGCCCAACATCTTTGGCATAATAATTATCCTCCAGCCATTCATCTTTAGGGAAATAAAGATTTGTCGAACGATAAGTTTCTCTAACTTTAATAACATGCAAATAGATAGAAGAGTTAACATTTAAACTCGTATCAATATTTTTAACGGTTCTCTTTGCGCTCCCAATATGAGGATCAAAATATGTGCCCCATGATTGCTCTAATGTATTACTTAAAAAACCAACCTGATTTGAAATATTTGCTGAATAATAATGATTAGATTCGTAGGGCGTTGAATAGCCATAAATAGGGTTTCCATTCCAATATGGCACATAAACGTAATCTGTCCAAATAGTATTTTCGCTTGTCGAATATTCACAGGCGTAATGATGTAATTTATATTCACTATCTGTTGATTGTATAATGGTATCATTATTTTTGTTTAGATATCTCCAAAACGAACCCGGATAAACAGGCAAATAAGGTAAGGGATAAATTGTTGTATAAGTAGTTTCTTTTTTGCAAGAAACTAAACACTGTATTATTAATAGTAGTAAGATAAGCTTTTTCATATTTAAAAATTTACTCCCATTTGTATAGAATACGTCAAAGCTACTTCAAATTTTGTTGTTGGATAAATAGTCGCACCTTTGTTATAATATCCGTAATCTTTCCAAAACATAAACGAAGGACCTATATCCCCTCCTAAATAAAGTCGTTTGTAAAATCTATAATTTGCCCCAATTCTAACTGAAAGATCATAATTCATTTTTTTTACACGCACATGTATAGGTATTGCAACACTTGGTACAGCATAGTCATACGTGATGTTTTCGCCCCAAAGTCGCATATAATTGTATTCTGTTCTAAAATATCCATTCAATTTATGATTCTTCTTATTTGGCAAACATACCGTAAAACCAATTTTATATCCATATTTATTTTTATAGGTGCTATCATGAAAAGATAGCATTATTGAAGGTCCGAAATACAAAGAGAAAAGGCTTATATAATATTGAAAAGTAGGCGTAATCACTAAATTCATTTCCGAATTATCGCTGAAAACAGTTTTATAAGTAAACATAACATCAACACTATATTTACGTGCGCTACTATCTTTATTCTGTGCTTGTGATAAAAATACACAACATGAAAGCAAAAGCAATAAAGATATTTTATGAGAAAATAGCACAAGTCTTTTGTTCATCTTATAGTTTTTTTAATAAGGTACTCCTACTTCTTTTGAACAACAAAATTACGAATAGAGGAAAGAAGTTCATTGTTCCGAGTTCATAGTTCCGAGTTTAGGCTCAATTATCCATGTTCCGAACTCGGAACTCTGAACTCCAAACTACATATTTCTGCGATATTGCCCCCCAACTTCATACAGCGCATGAGTAATTTGTCCGATGGAGCAGTATTTTGAAATCTCCATTATCTTTTCGAACACATTTTGGTTGCTGTAGGCGGCATGTTTCAGGTCGGCAAGTATTGGGTCGAGTTTGTCGGCGTGCAGTTTATGCAATTGGTTGAGCATCGAAATCTGATATTGTTTCTCGATTTCGGTGGAACGTATCACTTCGCCGGGGATGAGGGTGGGCGAGCCGTCGGATGAGAGAAAGGTGTTGACGCCCATGATGGGGAGTTCGCCGGTATGTTTCAGGGTTTCGTAGTAGAGCGATTCGTCTTGAATTTTGCTGCGCTGATAGGCAGTTTCCATGGCGCCCAACACCCCGCCGCGTTCAGATATGCGCTCAAACTCTGCCATCACGGCTTCTTCCACCAATTCGGTGAGTTCTTCGATGATGAACGAACCCTGATTGGGATTTTGGTTTTTGGCAAGCCCCAACTCGTGGTTGATAATCATCTGAATTGCCATGGCTCTGCGAACCGATTCTTCGGTAGGCGTGGTGATGGCTTCGTCGTAAGCGTTCGTGTGCAGCGAATTGCAGTTGTCGTAAATGGCATAAAGCGCCTGGAGCGTGGTGCGGATATCGTTGAAGCCGATTTCCTGCGCATGCAACGAACGACCAGACGTTTGGATGTGATATTTCAACTGTTGCGAGCGGGCATTACCTTTATATTTATGCTTCATGGTTTTTGCCCAAATGGAACGTGCCACGCGCCCGATGACCGAAAACTCGATATCTATCCCATTGGAAAAGAAGAAAGAGAGGTTGGGCGCAAACTTATCAATGTGCATGCCGCGCGACAGATAATATTCCACGTAGGTGAAGCCGTTGGCAAGCGTAAATGCCAACTGCGAGATAGGATTGGCGCCTGCTTCGGCAATATGATAGCCCGAAATGGACACGGACTAGAAGTTGCGCACATTGTTGTTGATGAAATATTCCTGCACGTCGCCCATTAGTTTTAGGGAGAAATCGGTGGAGAAGATGCAGGTATTTTGCCCTTGGTCTTCTTTCAGGATGTCGGCTTGCACCGTGCCGCGAACTGCTGCCAAAGTGCAGTTTTTGATATTTTGATACACCTCGGCAGGCAATACCTGATCGCCCGTAACGCCAAGCAGCATTAACCCAAGTCCGTTGTTGCCGTCGGGAAGTTCTTCCTGATAGTTAGGGCGTGCGATGCCTTTTTGGGTAAAGATGTCTTGAATCTTTTGCTCCACTTCTTGTTCCAAACCGTTTTCACGGATGTAGAGTTCGCACTGTTGATCAATAGCGGCATTCATAAAATAGCCTACCATAATCGGCGCGGGACCGTTGATGGTCATCGAAACCGAAGTACTTGGGTCGGATAAGTTGAAGCCCGAATAGAGTTTCTTGGCATCGTCCAAACAAGAGATAGAAACACCGGAGTTGCCGATTTTGCCATAGATGTCGGGGCGCAAATCGGGGTCGTTGCCATAAAGTGTTACTGAATCGAAAGCCGTGGAGAGTCGTTTGGCGGGCAAACCTTTTGATAGATAATGAAAACGTTTGTTGGTGCGTTCGGGTCCGCCTTCACCTGCAAACATGCGGGTGGGGTCTTCGCCTTCGCGTTTAAAAGGGAATACGCCTGCCACGTAGGGAAACTCACCGGGCACATTTTCTTTCAGGTTCCATTTCAAAATGTCGCCCCATGCGGTATATTTGGGTAGCGATATCTTCGGAATCTGCAGATGTGAAAGGGTTTCGGTATGGGTTTTTATTTTGAGTTCTTTATCACGAACTTTAAAAAGATAGAATTCGTCTTTGTAGGATTTGATCTTTTGTTGCCAACCAGTAAGTATGGTATGATTATTTTTATCGAGAGATTCGTTCAGTTCAGTATAGATAGCTTCGAGTTTCGCAATAAGTTCGACGTTGATAGGGTTGTTTTCTTGCTTGAGGATCTCGATAGATTCGTGCAAGCCGAAAAGCTTTTGTGCGATGTCGCCTTGCTCGTCGGTCCATTGATTATAATTCTTAACGGTTTCGGAAATCTCGGCTAAATAACGAGTGCGTTGCGGAGGTATAATATAAATTTTATCGGGTATCTCGCCAACAAGTGCATTGGAGGATATGAAATTTAGATGGAGTTTCGCATTGAGCATGTCAATTAAAGCCTTATAAAACTGATTAACGCCTGCATCGTTAAACTGCGAAGCGATGGTGCCATACACGGGCATTTCGTCGTGCTGCTCGTCGAAGCGAAGATGATTGCGTTGGTATTGTTTTTTCACATCGCGCAAAGCATCCATGCCACCGCGTTTGTCGAATTTGTTGAGGGCGATAATGTCGGCATATTCGAGCATGTCAATCTTTTCCAACTGCGATGGTGCACCAAATTCGGGCGTCATCACATACAAACATAGATTGCTGTGGTCAACGATTTCCGTGTCCGATTGTCCAATACCTGATGTTTCCAATATTATCAAATCAAATCCTGCTACCTTTAATATATTGATGGCTTCTTTCACATATTTAGATAAAGCCAAATTCGATTGACGGGTAGCCATCGAACGCACATATACCCTTGGATTGTTGATGGAATTCATGCGGATACGGTCGCCTAACAGGGCACCACCTGTCTTGCGTTTGGAAGGATCCACGCATACGATAGCGATTTTCTTATCCGTGAAATCACGTATGAAACGGCGAATAAACTCATCCACCAAGGAGGATTTTCCGGAGCCGCCCGTGCCGGTGATTCCCAACACAGGAACGTTTGATTTGGCTGCTTTTTCATCAATTCGCGTCATCATATCGGCTATCTTTTCGGGATAGTTTTCCACTGCCGAAATCATTTTCGAGATAGCTTTGTAGTCCTGTTGTTCAATTTCAACCAAAGAAGTGCTCACATCATTGCCACGCGGAAAATCCGATTTCTCCATCACGTCATTAATCATACCTTGCAAACCCATCTCGCGTCCATCATCGGGCGAATAGATTTTTGTGATACCATAAGCTTCCAATTCCGCAATTTCTTCGGGAAGGATGACGCCGCCACCACCACCAAAAATCTTTACATCGTTGAATCCTTTTTCTTTCAACATGTCATACATATATTTAAAGAACTCGATATGCCCGCCCTGATAGGATGTTACGGCTATTGCTTGTGCATCTTCCTGCACTGCACAATCCACAATTTCTTGCACCGAACGGTTGTGTCCCAAATGGATAACTTCGGCTCCGGTGGATTGAATTATTCTGCGCATGACGTTGATAGAAGCGTCGTGTCCATCAAATAATGAGGCAGCAGTGACTATACGGATATGATTTTTTGGGGAATAGATTTGTTTTGTTTGCATGATTTTCAATTATATTGGTTTATTTATACTTGGTTTTTTTGAAAATGAATCGAGGGTGTAAAGGTATGAAAATTTTACAAACTATATCAAATCATTTTTCATAAATGATATTAATGATGCAAAAATAAAAGTGAACTTAGATATTATTCGTATGAATAATATTAATTAAT
>CAIWVT010000489.1 GCA_903916135.1 uncultured bacterium | reverse complement strand
GTCGCGCCTGTTATTGTTTTTTACATTTTGGTAAATATATTTAATCTTGGAATTTACGGAGTTTGGATTGGTGTATTCCTAATTGTTTGGCTGTCGGCACTTATTACAATTTTTTATACAAAATATGTTATTAAAAATATTGACATAAAGTCATTTTGGCGGTAGTATTATCTTTATGAGCAATGGCACATTATGCCCTCAAACCGAACACTTTGCGTTAAAATACTTTGAAATTGAAGGTATTTTTTTATTGAAATTTTCCAATACGAATGTTTTTAACTTTCTGCTTCTTGATAATACCTCGTTTGGTGTGAAAAATCCAAGACATTTGTATGGTTTGTTGTTTAAAATGTTCTGTACCCATCTTACTTTTCTTTCTGACACCTTATCGATGTTGCAACCTTTCTTAATGAACCTGCGGATCATCTGATTCATCTTTTCTACTGTTCCCTTTTCCCAAGAGTGGTATGGATGACAGAAAAATATCATTCCTCCAATTATTCGTGACATCTGTTTGTGGTGCCTGAAACAAATATCATTGTCTATCGTTAAAGTCTTGCAAAGCAACTGACCTGAACCAAAGACCAATTTTAAAACAAAATTAATTGTTTCCACTTTTCTGTCGGCTAACTTAAACATTAAAACGTATCTGCTTTTGCGTTCTACGAATACGAGCAATGCTCCTTTTCCGTGTTTGCCCGAAACAATGAAGTCAGCTTCCCAATCCCAGAAATTACGTCTTTTCCCTATGGATTTGGGTCTTTTATCAATGAATGTTCTGTTTTTAATATCTGATCTTATCACTATTGGTCTTCTCTTTTTTCCTTTGTACCAAAGATAATCAACAAGGTTTCTTCCGTAAATGCTTTTTACGTATTTGTAGATTGTGTCTGTGGCAACATATGGAATATCCTTATCGATGAATTTAATTCTTCCGGATATGTCTTCCGGCGACCAGAATCTTTTTATCTTTTCTTCCACATAATCACGAAGCAATCTGTCGATCGGAATTTTCATTACCTGCCATTTAGCCCGCCATCTCCTCTGTCTGGATTTGGCGTGTGCTTTCTTGGCTGTATAAATTCCTTTTACAGAATTCAGTTTGATTTCATCTGACACGCTACTCTTTGCTTTCTTTAACTTCTTTGCGATGTTTGAATAGCTCCACCTTTCGGAAAGCAACAATTCAATGATAACTCTGTCGTCGTATGTGAAATGCGATGGCTTTTTTGTTGATTTTTTCTCATTTTTGTTTATGTTTTTCATAGCTTTGATATTACATCAAAGCGTTCGGATTCAAAACAGAATTTGCTTGTCAAAGGTCGGCTCGCGTGAGCCGATTCAATATCAGTTTGTTTTCTTTTTTTGAAGGAGTTCTTAAATGAAAGCGAAGAATTTGGTTGTGGCGGTTGCGGTTGTTTTGTTTGGTTTTGTTTCGTCGACTTCGGCTTCGTTTTTGTGGCCGACGGAGGCAGTGCTCGATGGGCAGTTTGACTTTGGTGATGTGGCTGGCAACTTTAACACCGAAGGGCAGACGATGTACGTCAACC
>CAIWVT010000488.1 GCA_903916135.1 uncultured bacterium | reverse complement strand
ATTTCATCCTTTTTGAGTTTTTGGAGTGGAATCAACAATGGAAATAAAAGAAGTACTATGAAAATGCCATTTACATACGATACGAGATGAATTTTTCAAAATCACAAATCAGTGTTTTTCAACACACTTTAAAGTAAATACAGAGGAAGGTAATAAGGTTTAATTCAATGTGTGTTTAGCTATTCTACTAAGGTTAAAAAAAATAGAAAATAAGGTTTTTTTTTTCGTAATATGACTGAAAAAGATAGTTTTCTCCTGTTTTCCGCACTTTTTAAAAAAAGGCTCTACAACCCTTGATTTTATTGAGGTAAATTTGGAAATTGGGTGTCCCGTTGTTACTTTTGCACATGTTTTTAAGAAAAAAGAAGAATTCATCAGGTAGTGTTTCGGTTCAAATTATATCGAAATCATCAGGAAAGTATAAGGTTTTGAAGACTCTTGGGAGTAGCATGATTGAACAAGACCTCCTAAAATTAAGCTATTTAGCAAAGCAAGAAATAGAACGATTATCCTATCAACCGAAATTATTTATTTCAGAAAATGATACGATTGTCGAACAAGTTTTTTCATCTTTGAATAATGCCAATATCAAAACAGTTGGTCCGGAACTAATTTTCGGGAGGATTTATGACAGCATTGGTTTTGGCAATATAAAAGAAGATCTATTTAGGCATTTGGTCATATCTCGCTTGGCTTTTCCCTTGAGTAAATTAAAAACGATTGATTACTTGTATCGTTTTCAGGGCTTATTGCTTGACATAGATACCGTATATCGTTTTTTAGACAAGCTCAATAACCAGCTAAAGGATCAAGTAGAGCAGATAGTATTTGCACATACCTTACGTGTGTTACAAGGTAAGGTTAGTATCGTATTTTACGATATGACAACACTCTACTTTGAAGCAAGCGATGAGGACGATTTGCGTAAAGCAGGTTTTAGTAAAGATGGCAAACATCAAAACCCACAAATTTATTTAGGATTACTTGTTGGATTGGGTGGCTATGCGATTGGGTATGATATTTTTGAGGGGAATATTTTTGAAGGTCACACCATGATTCCATTTATTGAGAAAATCAGCAAGAAATTTAATCTGAACAAACCTATTGTAGTGGCGGATGCAGGACTTTTGTCTAAGGATAATATAAAAGTATTACAAGAGTTGGGTTATCAATATATCATTGGTGCAAGATTAAAAAATGAACCTGAAAAGATAAAGAAACAGATATTGGAAAAACAGCTTGGCAATGGTCAAATACTAAAGATTAAAGAACAAGATAACACAAGGCTTATTGTGTCTTATGCAACGAACAGGGCTGTTAAAGATGAGCACAATCGCAAAAGGGGGTTGCAGCGTTTAGAGAAACAAATTACTTCAGGAAAACTCACCAAATCAAACATCAATAATAAAGGCTATAATAAGTACTTGAAATTAGAAGGAGACATCTCCATTCAAATTGATTATGAAAAGTTTAATAGCGATAAATCATGGGATGGTTTGAAAGGATATGTTACCAATACAAAACTCAGCAATAAGCAGGTTATAGAAAACTATAAAAACCTATGGCATATTGAGAAAGCATTTAGGATGTCGAAAACGGATTTACGTATTCGCCCTATTTATCATAGACTTAAACATCGAATTGAAGCACATATTTGCATCTCTTTCACGGCATATTGTATATACAAAGAATTAGAAAGAGTGCTTTACAAGGAGAAATCAACATTATCTGTAAAGAAATCAGCAGAACTTACACACAATATGTATCAAATTACATACATACTTCCCGAATCCAAACATACAAAATCAAAGCTGCTAAAAATGGATGATAAACAAGCCGAATTATACAATATTATCTCTAAAAACTTTTAGGGTGTCCCAACGCTGAAAACAGGAAACATTATATTTTGGGCTAAATCCCGGCATAGGAGGTGTTTTTGTTTAACCCAGCCTAAAGTCTGGGGCTATTAATATACAGCAGTTTAAGGTAGTTTAGTTCAAAATGAAAGATTTTTGAATAATTGCCACAGAGTCACAGAT
>CAIWVT010000487.1 GCA_903916135.1 uncultured bacterium | reverse complement strand
CACTAATAAAAGATTCTATTGCAAAAGCAAATAGCACTCAAGAAAAACCTGAATCGAATGTCACAACAGAAAAACCCCAAGTCACTGAAAATAAAGATTCAGATCCATTTGTTGGGAAATGGGCACAAGATGATTATACATTCTATACCATTACTAAGAAAGGTAACAAATACCATTTTAAACGTAATTACGAGACAGATGGTAGCTATAATGAAATGGACGCAAGTTTGATTAATGGTGAATTAGTTGGTCGTCTTGAAGATGATATGACAGGTAAAAATTGTGTTCTAAAGTTAAATGGTTCAGTAATGAACGTTATTAATCTTTATGGAACCAATATAACTTTACATAAAAAATAAACAACGAAACGGTAACAAAGGCTTGCTATCAGCGGGGCAGCGGGGTTTTAGTCAAGTATCGTTCTTTTATTTAACTTTGTGTTATTAGGACAGGAAACGGCTTCGATTCGCCCCGCCGAATAGCAAGCCTCAACCGTTATCAACAAAAGCACAAAACAAAACTTTATTACTTTAGTAACAAACCAACACCCAACACCCCTGCTAAACTTTATTACTGTATTCATTGGTGAGATAAACTCATAAAGTATAGGGTACTGTAGCATAATCCTGGTTAGTAAAGTAATAAAGTTTGAAACCAATCAACCAAAAAGACATATACCATGAAACTACTTCAACCAACTATTATAATTTTACTGATAAGTTTATGTTTTGTCTCCTGTGAGGGACCGAAATATTTTTCTGTAACAGTTGTTGACAAAACCACACAGCAGCCTATTGATAGTGTACACGTTCTTGTGAAAGTAAAGGCGGGTAAAGAAGAAAAAAGCGGGTACAATTTGCAAGGTTTCACCGATACTGTCGGCATGTTTAAACGAGAAGAAATGATAGGCTATGGTCTCAGCCTTTCACGTTGGGATTTCTATATGGAATATAACAAAAAGGGCTATGTTCACAAAACAGAATTAAATCATGTGGAAGGCAAAGTTGAATTAGAACCCCTTGCGCCGAAGCAATAAATCAAAAACTATGTGAATAGCGAACTGGTTGTGCGAAGTTTGCAACTTCGCACGCATCCAATTAACCAATCAACCAACCTGTCCCGTACACGCAGTGTCGGGATCAACCAATTAACCAATTAACAATCTAACAATAGAACAATCTAACAATAGAACAATCCAACCATATTTCCACCCTCCTTACTCATAAATTTTTGCAAATAAGTATATCCTATCAATATAATCTCTAATTTTGTAAAAAAATATTTTTTATGAAGAAAATCATACTTGGAATCTTCGTTGCCATGACGACGATGTTTTTTGCCGTAGCACAAAACTACGATGAGATTTTTGAATTTCAACATGCCTACCACATGCTCGATTCTTCGGAATTATATGTGCCGCATGTAGCAAACAAATCCTTCACAACCACAGCACCTCCCACCGGAATAATACGTGCTATCCCCGAATGGGATCCTGCACAAGCCGTGTTGGTGTCTTATGCCAATGGTTTCGGCATTCCTTATACGCTCATTGCACAAGAA
Organism: uncultured bacterium; assembly: GCA_903916135.1. GTDB lineage: Bacteria > Bacteroidota > Bacteroidia > Bacteroidales > CAIWKO01 > CAIWKO01. The sequence goes on along the minus strand of CAIWVT010000487.1, from coordinate 8,594 downwards.
TCGCAATATTGCAGGGTCATCACCATCGTAGCTTCTTCGTCGCAGCAAACCACTGTTACCAATAATTACACAAGCAACGGCGTCAACCTCGCTAATTGCAGTTTCCAGATTGCGCCTATTGATTCTTATTGGTCTAGGGATTATGGTCCTTGGTTCATCATGACCAACAATAGCACCATAGCCGTATTAGATTTTCCCTATAATCGCCCTTCGCGTCCCAACGATGATAATGTGCCTGTGGTGATGGCAAGCAATTTAAACGAACCCCTTTACGGGATGAACGTGATGCACACTGGTGGTAATTATATGTGCGATGGCATGGGTGTTGCTGCCATGACCAATCTTGTACTTGACGAAAATGCTTCTCTCACCGAAGCGCAAATTGACACTGCTTTCAAACAATATATGGGTATCACTAACAATTATATCGTTACCGACCCCCTTGGGGAATATATCAAGCATATTGACTGTTGGGGCAAGTTCCTTGATGTAGATAAAATATTGATTGCTTCGGTACCAATAAGCAACTCACGATATTCATATTATGAAGCCACGGCTACCTTTTGGGCAAACCAAACGTCTTCTTATGGCAACAAATATCAAGTTTACAGAACCTACGAACCCAGCGGACAACCCTATTCCAATTCTTTTATTTTGAACAAAAAAGTGTTTGTGCCCATCATGGGCGGATCAAGTACTACTTACGATAATGATGCTTTGGCAGTATATCAACAAGCCATGCCGGGCTATTCGGTGATTGGTGTCATAGGTTTAAGCGGCGGCAACGCATGGGTATCAACTGATGCCTTGCATTGCCGCAATCATGAAATTGCTGATAAAGGCATGCTCTACATCAAACATCTTCCTTTGTTGGGCGAAAAACCCATGCAAACCCAATATCTTATTTCTGCGGATGTGTATGCTTTGTCTGGAAGTGGTTTAATCACCGATTCTGCTTGGGTGAAATATCGTGTGAACCATGCCGCATGGAACACTTTACCGATGACTCACGGCTTGGGCAACAACTGGACAGCTAACATACCCCAACAAGTAGCTGGCGACACCATTGAATATTTTATCCATGCTTCAGATGTTTCACCCCGCAGCCAGACTCATCCACTCATAGGGCAATACGATCCGCACAAATTTTGGATAGCATCAGGCACCACTGTAGTTGAAGATAAAAATGCCATCACAGCCTTAGTGTTTCCCAATCCTGCCGTCAATAACCTTTATGTTCAGATGGCGAACACTCAAACAGCCACCACTCACATCAGTTTGTTTGATATATTGGGAAATGAAGTAAAAACCATAGTTGAATCAAATTTAGACAGCAAATTGCTCAACATTAATCTTTCGGATATTCCTTCAGGAACGTATTTCTTGCAGATAGTTTCCGGTGATGTTAGCATCAATAAAAAGATAATGGTGATGAGGTAGGAGGAGAAGTACTTAAAGTGCGCTAAAGTACTTGAAGTGCCTAAAGTAGATCAAGTGCCTAAAATACTTTGGAATTGCAATACATATAATAATTAGCAACGCCATTTATGCCGTTGAAATGATAGCGAAGATATCTAAATAAAAAAAGCCTAAAGTTCTTTTAAAAACTTTAGGCTTTTTCATTCACTTTAAATACTTGAAGTACTTTAAGTACTTTAGGCACTTTAGCGCACTTTAGGCACTTTAAGTACTTTAAATACTTTTTACTTCTTTTCTCCCGGGCAAGCTTTTTTACAACTCTTATCACATTTCATGTCGCATTTCTTCATGCATTCTTTGTCCATGATTACTTTTGTGATAACTTGCATGCCGTTTGAGTCAGCAGTAGTGCTGTCCATGCTGGCGCAACCGCTCATCATACCACCATTACAATTTTGCATGCACTTCATCATCATATCACAACGCTCTTGGTCGTGACATCTTTTTGAATTCATACAATGTCTTCCGGCGCAGAAACCGCCTAAAACACCAATAATAAGCATGACACTAAATAAAAGAGTGCCCAATTTAATAAATTTGTTGCTTTTGTCAACAAAGCCTTTGATAAGAATTACAAGGCCTATAAACCCTGCAAGAACGGCTACCATAGCCAATAATAAATGTACAATTCCCATACGTTTAATTTTTTTTTGATTAATAAATAAAATAATAATTCGTGCAAATTTAGATAATATTGTTCATATACAATACAAAAAAAAATATTTTAAGTAATTTTTTTGAACATTTGTGGTTTGTATTTGAAAATAATCTATTTTCACATCAAAATTCAAAACGAATAATTATTAAAAAAAGTACCTATGAAAAAGACACTATTTGCGCTATTGATGTTGGTTTGGATACAATCGCAAGCTGCATTCAACGACTATTTCGAAAACAAAACACTCCGTATAGATTATTATCATACGGGCAACAACCTAACGGATACCTATTCCTTGGACCAGTTGATTCAAGAACCCTTTTGGGGAGGGTCGAAAGTAAATATGATAGACATTTTCGATTATGGAAAGTATAAGATGTTTGTGTATGATTTAGCATCCAACACCTTGATTTATTCCAGAACCTATTCAACGCTCTTTTCTGAATGGCAAACCACCGACGAAGCCAAAGCTGTTATAAAATCCTTTTCCGAAACTGTAATCTGTCCTTTTCCGAAGAATAAAATACGTGTGGAGTTCGATTCGCGCAATCGAAAAGGTGTTTTTGAAAAGAAATTTGAATTGACCATTGATCCCAAAGATTATTTTATTTCGCAAGAACGCAAGATGGTATTTCCCAAATATGAAATTCTCAATTCAGGCGACCCTGCCGTAAAAGTTGATATTGTTATCATCCCTGATGGATACACCAAAGAAGAAATGGATAAATTTATTAAAGATGCCAAACGTTTTGCCGATTATTTGTTTAACGCTTCGCCCTATAAAGAAAACAAATCGAAGTTTAATATTTGGGCTATTGAAGCTCCCTCAGTTGAATCCGGTACGGATATGCCCGGCAAAGGTGTTTGGAAAAATACCATAGTGGAAACAAGCTTTTATACCTTCGACACTGAGCGCTATTTGATGACTACCGATAACAAAGACCTGCGCGACATTGCTTCCAATGCACCTTACGACCAAATTTATATCATGGTAAATTCTGATCATTATGGTGGAGGTGCCATCTATAATCATTATGCAGTGTGTATAAGCGAAAATCCCGTAGGAGAATATGTGTTCACCCACGAGTTTGGACATTCTTTTGCCGGTTTGGGCGACGAATATTATGATTCTGAAACTTCTTACAACGAATTTTATCCTTTAGATGTGGAACCTCCCGATCCAAATTTAACTACCATGGTGAATTTTGATGCCAAATGGAAGAATATGGTTGTCAAGGGTACTCCCATTCCAACTCCCAATGATGCCACCTATAAAGGTAAGGTAGGAGTATTTGAAGGAGGTGGTTATGTAACCAAAGGTGTATATCGCCCATCCTATGATTGTACTATGAAATCTATTTCTATAAACAACTTCTGTCCGGTATGCCGATTAGCCATTCAAAAGATGATAGACTTCTACACAAAATAATTTTTAAGTATTTGTTGGAGCAGTGATAAAAATCATTATTTTCGCAGCCGAATTTTAAAATCAAAAAGGAGGTAGTTTATGTCAATAACTAATTTGGATCAAATGTTTGATTTGCTGAAAAGCAAAGAGAAAAAACGCTTGGTAGCTGCGTATGCCATGGATGCGCATACTATTGGTGCCGTGAGTCAAGCCATAGATTATGGTTTAATAGATGCAACGTTGGTTGGCGATTATGAAATTATAGCACGAGTTTGTAAAGAAGAAAACATTGATATCAATAAATTTCAAATCGTTCAAGAAGCCAACGAAACCAAAGCGGCTGAAAAATCAGTTGCTTTAATAAACGAAGGTAAAGGGAATTTATTAATGAAAGGTATGGTAAGCACGGATAAATATATGCGGGCAATTCTCAATAAAGATACAGGACTCATGCCTCCAAATGCTATTCTTTCGCATGTAACTGTCATCAAAACTCCCAATTATCATAAATTACTTACTGTAAGTGATGTCGCAATCATTCCGGCTCCCGATTTGAAACAAAAAATTGCCATCACCAATTATGTGATTGAAGTGGCACATGCTTTAGGAATCATGAACCCCAAGGTTGCCATCCTTGCAGCAACCGAACAGATGTCTATCACGATGCCCGCATGTGTAGATGCAGCTATTATTTCTAAGATGGCAGATCGCGGTCAAATAAAAGGTGCTTTGATTGATGGTCCTTTAGCACTTGATGTATGTATTGATATGGAAAGCGTTCAAATTAAAAAGCTTCAGAGCACGGTTGCGGGTGATGCAGATTGCATTGTTTTTCCCAATATTGAAGCAGGAAATGTTTTTTATAAAGCAAATACCAAATTAATGGAAGGGGAGCAGGGAGCCATCGTGATGGGTGCAAAAGTGCCTGCCGTATTATCTTCTCGTGGCGATAGCGAAAAAACAAAACTTTATTCAATTGCTTTAGCAGCTCTTGTAGCAAAATAGTATTATTATAATTTCTGAAAATCTATGAAGGTATTAGCGATAAACCCAGGCTCAACCACAACAAAAATTGCTGTTTACGAAAACTACAAACTGTTTTTTCTAAAAAAAATTAATCATTCTTTTGAAGAACTTTCAAAGTTTAATAGAATTGCCGACCAATTTGAATTTCGCAAGAACATCATTCTGAATGAACTCATTGAAGCCGAAGTAGATATTGACACCATTGATGCTATTGTTGGTAGGGGAGGTTTAGTAAAGCCAATTAAATCGGGTGTTTACGAAGTTAATGATGCCTTACGAAAAGATTTGATTACAGGAGTTCAAGGCGAACATGCCAGCAATTTAGGAGGCTTGATTGCTTATGATATTGCAAGTACTCGCGAAGGATTAAAAGCATATATTGCCGACCCTGTTGTTGTGGACGAATTGGATGACATTGCTCGTATATCCGGGCATCCTAATTTCGTTCGTGTATCCATTTTTCATGCGTTAAACCAAAAAGCCATTGCAAAAACTCATGCACGGTTTTTAGGGCAGCATTATGAAGAAATGAATTTGATTGTTGTGCACTTGGGTGGTGGAATTAGCGTTTCGGCTCATCGCAAAGGGAGAGTGGTTGATACCACGCAAGCACTTGACGGTGATGGACCCTTTTCGCCCGAAAGAAGTGGAACATTGCCTGTGGGTCAATTGGTAAGATTGTGTTTTACGGGAAAATATACTGAAGCTGAAGTCATGAATATGATACGAGGAAAAGGTGGCTTGATTGCATATTTAGGCACAAACAATGCTTCCGAAGTTGAAGAACGTGTGAAGAATGGTGATGAAAAGGCAAAGAAGATCTACACAGCAATGGCGTACCAGATTTCAAAAAGTATCGGTGAAATGGCAACTGTGCTAAAAGGTGAAATCCATGGCATACTTATTACTGGAGGTATAGCGTATGACGAAGATTTTATTAGTTGGATTCGAGAACGGGTACATTTCATTGCTCCCGTTTATGTATATCCGGGTGAAGACGAAATGAAATCTTTAGCCATGAATGGGTTAATGGTTTTAAACGGACAAATAATACCGGAAATTTATAAATAACGATTTTTTTTTCTTTTTATTAAAATTTCTGTATCCATTGCTATCACTGACTTCCTTGATTGTCGTGAAAAAATAAATGTTAAATAACTTGCATAGTAGCAAAAAAATGACGTACTTTACACTTTATTTTTAAAAATACCCAGTTATTTTTGAAATTAGACGTTATATATAATTAACCAAACCTTTAAACCTATGAAAAGAAAAAGCTATTTATTATTTGCAATTTTAATTGCCGTGGGAGTTATTTATAGTTCCTGCAAAAAAGAAACAGCATCACCTCAACCCGACAAGCCTTATGTTCCTGTACATCAACAAAACACAGCGGCTGGTTTAGGGACTACGCATGGTTTCCCAACAGGCACCCAATATTCTTTGCCTTCCTATATCCACATAATCGGAAGTATTCGTGGTGGTATATTAGGAAAATCATATGACGTTGATAAAGATAAATATCAAGGTTATTTTCCTTATGTTCAATCAGAAAAAAGTTGGACAGATTATGGTACAGGAACTTATATTAACCTGTATATTAAATTTTATAATTCTTTAGCAACAGGTGTTACATTAACAATACCTGGTGGGCTTATTTTCTGCGATTCATTAGACATCATTGATTCTATTGGAATATATCAAAAAGGATATATTATGCAAGCAGTTAATATTCCTATTGCTGCTCAGGACACCGCGTTTGCGCATATCTTAGCATATTGCCTGAACCTACATTTATCACCAAGCAACTATAATTCTGTTTATTATATTGGACCCATCACAAATAATCCTGAGTTAAATCAAATTACTACTATCATGGCTCCTAAACAATATCCTTATGGGCAAGAAGGTAGTATTCAATCAATAATATGGAATGTTACTGACTACGGTTTAACATTGGATTCAGCTAATATTGCATATTTAAACTCACTACCATAACGTTTTTTTATAATAGTAAGACCGACTGGAAACAGTCGGTCTTTTTTTTGTCCAAAAAGATTTCTTGAGATTTTTTTGGAAATATTATTCAAAATAAAATATCTTTGCTGAATAAAAATTGAACATATGCGACAATATCTCGATTTATTACATCACGTTATGCAGAATGGCTCTAAAAAATCTGACCGAACAGGAACCGGAACTGTCAGTGTTTTTGGATACCAAATGCGCTTTGATCTTCAACATGGATTTCCATTGTTGACCACAAAGAAGCTTCATTTACGTTCCATCATTTATGAATTACTATGGTTTTTAAAAGGTGATACGAACATAAAGTATTTAAATGATAATAAAGTCAACATTTGGAATGAATGGGCGGATGAAAATGGAAATTTAGGTCCTGTGTATGGACACCAATGGCGTTCGTGGCAGTGTGCCGATGGAACAACAGTTGACCAAATCTCTCAAATAATTAAAACCATTCATAGCAATCCTGATTCACGGCGAATTATGGTAAGTGCATGGAATGTTGGTGAGATTGAGAAAATGGCACTTCCACCTTGTCATGCTTTGTTTCAATTTTATGTTGCCGATGGAAAATTATCCTGTCAATTATATCAACGTAGTGCCGATATTTTCTTAGGTGTTCCATTTAATATCGCTTCTTATGCTTTACTGACGATGATAATAGCACAGGTTTGCACTTTGAAGGTTGGCGATTTTGTTCATACCTTGGGTGATGCTCATTTGTATCTGAATCATCTTGACCAGACCAAATTGCAGCTTACACGAGAACTTAGAAGTTTACCTTTAATGAAAATTAATCCTGACGTAAAGGATATATTCAATTTTCATTTTAGTGATTTTGAATTGACTGATTATAATCCACATCCTCATATTAAAGCTGATATTGCCGTTTAAACTATTTCTATGACTTCAAAAAAAACAATATCAATTATCGTAGCAATCGCAGAAGATTACGGAATTGGGAAGGACAACCAACTTCTTTGGCATATTTCTAACGATTTAAAGCGTTTCAAACAGCTTACTTCAGAACATACGGTTGTGATGGGAAAGAACACTTATTTTTCCTTGCCTTTTCGACCCTTGCCTAAAAGAAAAAACATTGTGATAACGGATGTGCTCAATGAAGTGATTCCCGGATGCGAAATGGCGTATTCTATTGATGAAGCTATAGTGAAAATGGATAGTAACACGGAGAACTTTGTTATGGGTGGTGCAAGTATTTATAGACAGTTCTTTTCAATGGCAGATAAATTATATATCACTAAAGTTCGCGCCAAGTTTGATGCAGACACTTTCTTTCCTGAAATCACTGAAGACAAATGGTTGCTTATTGAAGAGAGTGAAACATTTACTGACGAAAATAATGGCTTGAAATATTCTTTCTGTACCTATATTAAAGTTATAAAATGAAGACGAAACTCCTTGTGTTTTCAATTGTTTTTATCGTTTTGGTTTGTTGTTTTTCCTGTAAGAAAGGCAATACGTCCACAGATAATGATACCAGCCATCTGTTAATCAACAATACTGCTGAGGTGCTTTCCAATGATGTGTTTAAAACTTTCCTTTATGCATGGATAGAAATGGAAGATAGCCTCTATCATCCCAATGATACATCAAATTTTCATAATAATGAAGCTTGTATGGAAGTTTCTTTAACTCCATTTGATACAACTACTCAACCTAAAACTCTAACGATAAGTTTTCCTAATTCAAGTTGTAATTGCAATGATGGTTTGCAACGTTCAGGAACAATTAGTGTTCAAGTAAGTGGGCTTCTTTCAAAAGTGGATTCTTACTTCAGAATCACTTTCAACAACTTTATTATTGATTCAAAACCTATCACAGGAAGCAAGAACATGAGTATAATTTATTCTGAATCGGGGAAAGATATTGTTTTTAACGACACTTCCAATCTATCCATCCAATATGGAACAGCCCCTTATCAATGGTATGCAACTCATGTGGTGGATTGGGCTTTAGGAAGCGCCACGCATACCT
>CAIWVT010000486.1 GCA_903916135.1 uncultured bacterium | reverse complement strand
TGCATAGCCCGATAATAATACACGCCGCTGCTCAGGGATGTTCCGTTTAAGGTGAAGGAAGTGGCATCAGAGGGCAGGGAGTGGGTATAGACTTTTCTGCCAAAGACATCATACAGCTCGAATTCGACCTTATCAGTGACGAGGAATTTGTATTGAATGGTGATATCGCCATCACTTGGGTTGGGATAGACCTTCACCCATTGGTTCGAGTTTTGATATTCATCTACTCCAACGCCCGAAACCGTAACCGTGATGGTGTCGTGCGACACATTGCCGCAAATGGTTTGTTCTAAAATGTAGGTAGTGGTGCTATCGGGCTTCACCCATAAGCCTGCAATGGTATCTATGGCTATGCCATCCACAAACCAAATGCAATCTTCATCAAGCCCAACTTCTGAAGGACGACCAATAAAAACACTATCACCGGGATTATGAACTAATGTATCATTGCCTGCAAAAGCAGGGAGGTTAGCATCTATCACACTTACATCGTCAATAAAATAATAGGACCACCAACCGCTTGGTGTACCAATAATTCCAATATCTGATAGAGAATCTGGGAAAAAATTTCCAATTGTTATGTATTCTTCATTTCCTGTTGCCACAAAAGAACCCTCTATCTTCATCCAATTTATTTTATCATTTAAAAATTGAGACAAATTATACACTTGAGGCACGACCAATGCTAAACCCAAAAATGAAGGTGCAGAAACACTTCCATCATCAAAATAAGCACCTAAAGGTGTTATATATGCATAGGATATATCATTTAAACTTGAATAAAATGAGACACAATAATTTTTACCTACAGAAAGCTTTTTTAATAATTTACTTTGAACATATTCTCGAAAATTATTTGGAATATCGCTATATACTACGTCCACACCAACATAACCATTACCGGAATGAGGATATTGAAAACTGTTATTGTTGTTATTTAATGGAACACCACAAGAAGTAGGATAAAGACAGCAGACATTATATACCTCTGGATTTCCACCTCCACCTCCTATTGGTGTGCTCCAACCTATTGCTGAATCTATTTGACCTGCATTATCAGGGCATGAATATAATGTTTCAAAGCTCGGATTCACCACAAGATTCACCTGCGCCTGCGCATAAAAAGCAAGCGAAAAGAGTAAGCCGATGAAAAGGGAAAGCGGTTTCATGCATCAAAAGTAAATAAAATTGGTGAAATAAAGAGTTTTTTTGAGATATTTATTTTTAGGGAGGAGGAGTTTCCCGCTGATTTCGGGGATTTGCACGGATGAAGGAAGAAACCACTGAGACACTAAGAGCACTAAGTTACACTAAGAAAAAAAAACAATAGAACAATAAAACCATAGAACCATAACAAAAAAAGCCTGCCTACACAAGCAAGCTTTTCATGTAATTAAATAATTCCCTACATAATCACCGACTGCCAAATTTCGCTCGGTGCGCTGTATTTTCCATTTTTGCCTTTCATCATCATCTTAACGAAATACCAAGCACGCATGGCTTCCTGTTCGGGTGAGAACACACGTTGGTATTTGCCATTTTTCACTATCCCATCAAAAACAAATTTGTCTAATGCGGGAGCTTCTTTCACGCTAGATTCCGTAAAAGCTATAAACACATGAATGTTTTCAACGCCATCGCCTTTAGCTTGGCTTTCTTGTCCCGGAACCAATACTTCATTATGATGCACCAAATGTCTCCCCCAACTAACAGTACCCACAAGGTTGTTGCCAACGAATTCATGCGGACTATGGGTTTTTGCTAAATCGGGAACGAATAGTCCCATTTCAACTCTTTGTTCATTCGTTACTCTTGGATTATGGCGGATATAGCGTGATAAAAACAAACGGATGCTGGTATCGTTAGGGTCGTCCCTACGTCCCGATTCGTAATCTTTTCGGGCAGCCAACATTTCCACTTCTTGAGGATGCGTAAACGATTTAGTTTTCACGATAGCCCACGCATCATCCCAACGCATTTTCTTTTTACCTGCTGTGGCAGCTAATAAAGCAAATTCAGCGATAGCCGCCACGGGCAAGCCCCATGTGGACATGTAAGCAGCGATTAGTGCCATTAATGTGTTTTGGAAATCATCAAATTTCCCATTTGCTCTGGGGATTCTTGGTTTTGTTGCCATACGCTTATTGTTTTTTATTTTAGATTCTATATATATTGATTATGTAATAGTTAATGCTTATGTTTTGATTATCCTTTTAAATTAAAATATGCTCGTAGTTTCTGATTTACTCGCGTCCGAAACTTCCGTACTCGTGTTTTATACTTCCGTACTCGCGTCCGAAACTTCCGTACTCGTGTTTTAAACTTCCGTACTCGTGTTTTAAACTTCCGTACTCGTGTTTTAAACTTTCGTACTCGCGTTTTAAACTTCCGTACTCGTGTTTTAAAGTTTCGTACTCGCGTTCCAAACTTCCGTACGCTACCACGCATTTTCCGTACTTGTCCTTTTTATGTTCCGACGAGAATACAAAATCATCTAACAAACATTTTAAAGTTTCAAAGAACTATTTATATGATTGCAAGTGCAAAGATAAATCAAAATGGAATAATTTGAACAAAAATCTTCGTAATTGTGCAATTATTTTTTCAACGAATTTATATTATTCAGACAAATAGGTTTTTATAAATTTATAATTTAAAGGATGTCCCTATGAACTCTGACACATTGGAAGCGGGAAGGATCCTACGCTTTGATGATTGGCAGACCGCCTGAAGCCTGAGACGGAGCGCAAGGGATTGGAGCGTAAAGCCCACAGCGCCGCTTCTTCGCGGCGCGAGGACTTGAAGCGTAAAGCCCGACCCGCAGGGATGCGCCCAAAAGAAAAAGATCCAAATCCCAAGATCCAAGCTCCAAATTCCAAGAAGCCTCTACGAATTACGAATGGGCGAACCCCGACACTTCGTGTACGGGACAGGTTACGAATATGGGGGCGGGTTTTGGTTTTTGGTATTTGGTTTTTGGTATTTGGGTTTTGGTATTTGGGTTTTGGTATTTGGGTTTTGGTATTTGGAGCTTGGGATTTGGGTTTTGAGAAATAATTCGTCGCATATCTCCCCAAGGTTGTTTACCTTTGCCGAAAAAATATTTATGCGGTTGAAAAAAACGATTTTCCTTGCTGTGTTGTGGGGGTTGATGGCGGGGAGCGCTTGGGGGCAAACCTATATGGAGAGTTTCAAGATGGGTTTGGATAAGTATAAAAATGGGTATTTTGTGGATGCGATTCTGGATTTCGACAAGACGATAGGGCAGAAAAAGGATTTTGCGGATGCGTATTTCTACAAGGCTTTGTCGTATAATGCCATCGGGAACTTCGGCGAGGCGCTGAAATTTTTTAATACGGCGATACAGTTTAACAATAAGGAGACGGAGTTTTATACCAACCGCGGCATCACCTATACGAACCTGAACAAAAACAGGGAAGCGTTGGCAGATTGCGACACCGCCATCCGCCTGTCGAACAAAAATGAACGGGCGTATTTCACGAGGGGCTATCTTAAGTATTTGGCGAAGGACAATGCGGGCGCGGTGGATGATTATACGCACGCGATAGCGCTGAAAAAGAATTATAATGATGCGTATTATAACCGCGGGATGGCGTATGGCATTTTGGGAAATTATGAGGATGCGATAGGGGATTTCAACCGCGTGATTGAGAATGCGCCGAAGGATTATCGCGCGTATATCAGCCGCGGGATGGCGCAGAGTCATCTGAAGAAATATAAGGAGGCGTTGCAGGATTATGATAGCGCCATAGCGATTAAGCCTTCGTATGTGGAAAGTTATTACAACAAAGCGTTCACGGAGTTTGAAATGAAGGATTTTGTGAGCGCCGAGGCGGATTATACGACGGTTATCACCAAACAAAAAGATTATGCGGATGCGTATTACAATAGAGGTTTGACGCGTTATGAGATGAAGAAATTTGAGGATGCGGAGAGCGACTACACGATATTTTTGTTGAAGCATTCGGGAGATTCGAAAGCGTATTTCAACCGCGCTTTGTGTAAGGAACAAGGGGGGAAAACGGCGGGGGCGTTGGATGATTTTTCGAAAGCGATAGAGCTAAATCCGAGCTATGTGAGCGCCTACACGAAACGTGCGGATGTGAAATATACGGCGAAAGACCTCCCCGGAGCCTGCGCCGATTGGAAAAAAGCGGCGGAGTTGGGCAGCAAATTTGCGGAAGCGAAACTGAAGCAATATTGTAAATAATGGAAAAAAGAAAAGATTTTGTGTTAAACTACAGGGGAGTTTCATTTAAAAATCTTATTTTTGTAAAAAAGTAAATCATCGAAATATGCACATAGCAATAGCAGGTAACATCGGCTCGGGGAAAACCACCCTGACAGGCATCTTAGCCAAGCATTTCAATTGGGAACCGCATTATGAAGACGTGGAAACCAATCCGTATTTGAACAGTTTTTATGAAGATATGCAGCGTTGGTCGTTCAATTTGCAGATCTATTTTCTGAACAGTCGCTTTCGTCAAATCATCAACATACGCGAAAGCGGGAAAACGGTGATTCAAGACCGCACGATTTATGAAGATGCGCATATCTTTGCACCCAACCTACATGCGATGGGGTTGATGACTACGCGCGATTTCGACAATTATAAATCCTTGTTTGATTTGATGAACTCGTTTATCAAACCGCCGGATTTGTTGGTGTATCTGAGAGCCGAAGTGCCCACCTTGGTGCGCCAAATTCAGAAACGCGGCAGGGAGTATGAAAACTCTATCCGCATTGATTATCTGACGCGTTTGAACGAACGTTATGAGGCATGGATTTCGACTTACGAGAGCGGCAAACTGTTGATAGTGGATGTGGATGATAAAGATTTTGCGAGCAACTCGAGCGATTTGGAGCAGTTTATAGAAAATATCAACGGCGAACTTTTCGGATTGTTTAAATAATTCCTACTAATGAATATCATCGGTATCATACCTGCACGTTATGCTTCGTCGCGCTTTCCGGGGAAACCCTTGGTGGAGATTCATGGCAAAACGATGATACAACGCGTGTATGAACAAGCGAAAAAAGCGACGCGATTAGCCGATGTGATAGTGGCTACGGATGATAATAGGATACTCAAACATGTGCTGTCGTTTGGAGGCAAAGCGCTGATGACCTCGGATAAACATCCAACGGGAACGGATAGATGTCATGAGATTGTGGCGATGTTGGCTGAGGAAGACCAACACTATGATGTAGCCATCAACATCCAAGGCGATGAGCCCTACATCAATCCCGAACAGATAGATTTGTTGGCGGGGAGCTTCGACAATCCGCAGATACATATAGCCACCTTGGTGAAAGCTTTGACCGATTCGGAAGAATTATTCAGTGCGAATATTATAAAAGTAATCAAAGATAGTTCAAACAGAGCTATTTATTTTTCGCGCACGGCGATTCCTTTTCAAAGAGATAAAATTCGTGAAACCTGGTTGCAGTTTCATACGTACTACAAACACATTGGAATTTATGCGTATCGCACCAACACCCTGAAAGAAATCACGCAATTGCCTGCGGGAAGTCTTGAACGTGCCGAATCGCTTGAACAACTCAGATGGCTCGAAAATGGATATGCGATTTTTGTGAAGGAAACTTCGTTCGAAAGTCATAGTGTTGATGTGCCGGAAGATTTAATGAAATTTAATGTACAGGATTAATTATTTTTATGTAATTTTACACTTTGAAAAAAGCCGACTCTAACTGATATTATGCAAGTACTTCAATATATAAGCGAACTCCTGCTGCGCAACGATTGTGTGATTGTTCCGGGCTTCGGAGGTTTCATTGCCAACCATGTGCCTGCGAAGATACATCCCGTGGTGAATAGCTTTTCGCCGCCCGCTAAAGAGATTATTTTTAATGCAAGCCTGAAACATAATGATGGTTTGTTGGCGAATCATATTGCGCAACGCGAAAACATCCCCTATAACCAAGCTATTGAAAAGATAGTCGCTTTTGTGGAAGAAAGCCAAGCTGCTTTGTTGAACGATAAAAAAGTGTTTGTCGAAAAGGTGGGCGTTATTTTGTTGGATGATTATAACAACTATCAATTTGAATCGGATGGCAATGTGAACTATCTGTTGAGTTCGTATGGATTGACGGAGTTTGTGTCGCCTGCCATTCGTCGCGAAGGTATTGAGCAGCGTATCGAAAGAGCCTTGGTCGAAAAGAAAGTGTTCCGCTCGGAACGCAAAGCGAAGAACACCTTTGCTAAAATTGCGATCATCTCCGTGCCTGCTGCTGCCATTTTTGTTTGGGGATTTTTTCATATTGGTTTGATAGAAGATGTTTCCACCAACTACTCTACGGTTTTGGATGTGTTCTCCACCAAACCTGCCAAAGAAACTGCCACCAAAATTACGGCTCCCGAAAAGGAGTTCGATGCTTCCTACACATGGCAAACGCCTTATGATTCCTTGGGCAGTCTGGCAACAAAATTAGACACCACAGCCTATCCTATCTTTGTGGAAGAAGCAACAACCGCCGAAGTGGCGACTACCAAAGAAGAAACCACTGCCCCTCCTACTCCAAACATTTCGGGCTGTAAATTTTATATTATTGGCAGTTGCAACAAGAATAAAGACTTGGCAGAAAACTATAAAAGCAAATTGATAGCAAAAGGTTTCACGAATGCCAACATCATTGAACCTGCTGAAGGCGGACTGTATAAAGTGTTCATTGATTGTTTCGATTCAGAAGAATCCGCACGTTCGGGTTTAAGCTCGGTGCAGCAAAATGAAAACCCCAATGCGTGGTTGTTAAAAATGTAATCCTACCTATTTGTGGCAAAACATAAACTTCAACGATTTGCAGAAACTGCAACTTTCCCTAATTTCGTTCAACCGCCTGCTTACCATTATATCGAAGACTATGCTCTGAAAGGCAAATGGAGTCAGGATTTTTTCAAAAATAATCATCCCATCATCTTGGAATTGGGTTGCGGCAAAGGGGAATATACCGTGGGTTTGGCGCGAAACAATCCGCAGCAGAATTATATCGGCATAGATATCAAAGGCGCTCGCATGTGGCGTGGAGCCAAAACAGCCATGGAAGAAAACCGCACGAATGTTGGTTTCTTGCGAACACATATCGGTCAAATTGAGCAGTTTTTTGCCAAAGAGGAAGTCAGTGAGATTTGGATAACCTTTCCCGACCCGCAGCCACAGAAACCGCGCACCAACAAAAGACTGACCTGTCAACGTTTCTTGATGCGCTACAAAAATATCCTAAAACCCAATGCCCTCATCCATCTGAAAACAGACAACGCTCCTTTCTTTGATTTCACCTTGGAGACGATTCAAGAGCATAGACATTTGCTGCATTTCGAAACGCATGATTTGTACCATACGGGAATTGATAACGAGTTGACAAAGATTCAAACGCACTACGAATCTATCTTTCGGGCTGAAGGGCACCCTATCTGCTATCTGAACTTTTCCTTACACGTTTAAGGTGAAAGAAAACCATCAAAACGAAGACTCTTTCTTTGCAAAGGTGTATGCCGTGGCACGTTTAATTCCTTACGGACGAGTAACTTCGTATGGTGCCATTGCTGAATATCTGGGCACAAAAGGCTCTGCACGTATGGTAGGTTGGGCAATGAACAGTTCGCACACCCAGAAACTTCAAGTTCCGGCACATCGGGTGGTGAACCGTACGGGCATGCTCAGTGGGAAGCATCATTTTGGCGGAAGCAATTTGATGCAAGAACTGTTAGAAAGCGAAGGCATTAAAATAGAAGACGACCAAATACAGAACTTCGATGCTGTATTTTGGAATCCAATGAAAGAACTTTATTGAGCGGGATGACGGCGGCTGAATTCTTCTGAACCTGCTTTCAGGAAGTTTACAAAATGTTCCACATTCAAATCATAAGCTTTGGTGTTGGTCAATTTTGCCTTATCCACAACAGATTTATCTTTTAATACAACAAAAGGATCTAACAAAACATAAAAGGGTTGAGCATTTGCATTAAAAAAGTATGCCTGAAAATCAGCAAACTTGGCACCCAAGGTCTTCTTTAAGCCACCATCATATTTTGAGAGCACCCATTCTTCCTTAGGCAATTCCTTTTTATCATCTACGTATAGGGTGATGATTACATAGTCCTTTCTGAGGATATTCAACACTTTGGGGTCTGACCAAACATTGGCTTCCATTTCGCGACAATTGACGCAACCATGCCCTGTGAAATCAATAAAAACGGGTTTGTTCTGACTGCGAGCACAAGCAATGCCTTGCTCAAAATCAAAATAGCCTTTCAATCCATGAGGCAAATCAAGGAAATCGCCGTACTTAGGTTCTTCGCACACTTCGGTGGCGGTAGTATTGGATGTAGAATTTTCGCGAACGATTTTATTGATATCAAAATCTAAGGATTGTTGTGGTGGGATATAGCCCGACAACACCTTTAAAGGTGCGCCAAACATTCCGGGTATCATATAGATGACAAAAGAAAAGGTGATGATGACTAAGGCTAAACGCCCAACGCCCACATGTTTCACTTCGCTGTCGTGCACAAACTTTATCTTCCCTAATAAATAGAATCCCATCAAAGTGAAAATCACTATCCAAAGCGCGAGATACACTTCGCGGTCGAGGATGCCCCAATGATAGGTTTGGTCGGCGATGCTCAGAAATTTCAACCCTAAAGCCAACTCCAAAAAACCAAGCACCACTTTCACCGCATTGAGCCAACCGCCTGACTTCGGCAAACGATTTAACCACGAAGGGAAAAATGCAAACAAGGTGAAGGGCAACGCAAAGGCAATGGAAAAGCCCAACATGCCAATGATTGGCTCAAGCACTTGTCCGCTTGCTGATTTCACCAATATATAACTCACCACAGGACCCGTGCAGGAAAAAGAAACCAACACCAAGGTGAAAGCCATAAAAAACGAACCTAATATGCCTCCTTTATCCACTTGTTTATCGGCTTTGTTTATTGCCCAACTCGGCATGGTGATTTCGAACATCCCAAAAAAGGAAGCAGCAAACACCACAAAAATAAGAAAGAAGAATATATTGGGGAACCAATGCGTACTCAAGAAGTTCGCAAAGTTAACGCCCAAGGTAACGGCAACAACTGTCCCAATCAGTGTATATATTAGAATAATTGAAAATCCGAAAACCAAGGCTTTGAAGATAGATTTGCCTCGCGATTCGCCTTCGTGCATAAAAAAGGAAACCGTCATGGGTATCATCGGGAAAACACAAGGAGTGACCAAAGCAGTCAAGCCTGCCAAGAAGGCAAAAAAGAATAAACCCCACAAACCCATCTTGTCAAAGTCGGATGTATCGGTTGCGATACTTTCTGCGGAAATGGAATCTTTTTTAGGCGTAATCACCGTCGAATTGACTCTCTTTGCGCCGGTGTCGGCGGCAAGGGAGTCGGATGTTTTTGTGGATTCAACGCTACCCGTGCTATTGTCAATTTTAATGGTAAAAGGCACATCCTTTGGAGGCAAACAACTCACATCATTGCAACACATGAAATTCAAACTTCCTTTGATGGAGAAATCTTTGTCGGTCAAAAGCTTTATTTTCTGTGTGAAGACAGCCTTCGTGGCAAAGAATTTCAACACCATATCAAAATTCGGATCGTTTTCTACGATGGGTTTCGGTTCGAGAATTTTGCCTGCCAGTTGATAGTTTTTGTTTTTCTCTATGGTAAAGGTGGTTGGAATGGGACCATTTTCCGGAATATGTTGCGAATACAAATGCCATCCTTTGTCAATCTTTGCCGTGAAATAGATTTCTGCCTCAGTTTCCGAGATTTTCTTTGACGAAAATGACCACTTCACCGGGTCGAAGATTTGTGCATTCAGGCTTGAAATGCAAACAAAAAGAAGTAATGTCAGTATTATGTTTTTTATAGACTTCATTTTTTATAATTAATAGATTATAATGGATTTCATGGGGAGTTTATTGTGGTCAGCATTTTGAATTAGACAACATGTTATGCTTCAACAGGAACTTAATCGAAAGCGTTGGTATCAATGGTGATTTGGTAGCTTGTGCCATTCTGTAAACGGAAATACCACACTTTGCCGTTTCCTTCATCTACGGTTACCTTGAAATATGAATTGTTGTTGTTATAATCTTTCACTTCATAAACAAATGGGATTTCAGAAGAATAGGTTTCGCTGTTATCATCATAGGTGATAGTTACTTTTGCTCCTTCGGGTTGTGTCATTTTTATGATAGGTTGCGGCATATTGCCGGGTGTTCTACCTTTGTGAAACCAAAATCTACGTGCATCGCCTATCGAAATCATATTGTCGGTGATGGTGGCTTTGATGGGACCTGATGGTGCCGCAGATGATTGTGTGGTGGTGGTCATTCCTGCAGCTTCCTGAGGACTTGTTGGAGCCGTTGTTGTCGTAGTGGTTTGTGCGTTAGCGAAAGCGCCCACACAACTTTTTGTTTTCACTACATATTCGCCTTTTTTGTTCTT
>CAIWVT010000485.1 GCA_903916135.1 uncultured bacterium | reverse complement strand
GGCAGTGAATTGGTGCGACAAATTGCGAAGTTCTCCCCTGCTAAAGTGATTTTAATTGACCAAGCAGAATCACCTTTATATCATCTCGAATTGGAATTAATGGAAAAATATCGCTCCGTGAATGCAGAGATTATTGTAGGCGACGTTACCAACAAAGTGCGTATGCACAAGATTATGGAATCCTTCCGTCCTCAGATGGTATTTCATGCTGCAGCTTACAAACATGTCCCTATGATGGAAAACAATCCCGCTGAGGCAGTCCACACCAACGTGGAAGGAACCAAAATCATCGCAGATTTGTCTGTCGAATTTGCTGTGCAGAAGTTCGTCATGGTTTCCACTGATAAAGCTGTAAATCCCACCAACGTAATGGGCGCAAGCAAAAGGATAGCCGAACTTTACACTCAGAGTCTAAATCAGAAGAACATCACCCGCTTCATCGCCACCCGCTTCGGCAATGTTTTAGGCTCCAATGGCTCTGTGATTCCTTTATTTCGCGAACAAATAGAAAAAGGTGGTCCCATCACCATCACCGATGCTGAAGTCACACGCTTCTTCATGACCATCCCTGAAGCCTGCCAATTAGTACTAGAAGCAGGTGCATTTGGCAATGGTGGCGAGATATTTATCTTCGACATGGGGAAATCTGTAAAAATCCTTGATTTAGCCAAAAAGATGATCAAACTGAGTCGTCTCGAATTGGGCAAGGACATTCAGATTAGCTACACAGGCTTACGTCCGGGAGAGAAACTGTATGAAGAACTCCTAAACGATACCGAAAACACCATCCCCACTCACAACCCAAAAATCATGATTGCCAAAGTAGAAATGCCCGATCACCAACAAGTAGAAACCTCCGTCGAAGAATTGATATCTTTACTTTCCGAGCATGATAATATGCGTTTAGTGAAAAAGATGAAGCTTTTGGTCAAAGACTTCAAAAGCCAAAACTCCATTTATAGCACTTTAGATTAACAACCAAATACTAGTAAGCTAAAATCAAAAGCCATAGTTTTCTTTGTGTATTTTTCCTTTGTGCTCTTTGTGGTAAAAAACTAATGTGCCCTATTGTGTCTATTGTGGTAAAAAACACTTTGTGTTCCTTGTAGTAAAAAACTAATGTGCTCTATTGTGTCTATTGTGGTAAAATACACAACATTCTTATCATCGTAATGAATTTTTATATATTTTTGCCAACGAATTTCGTTCCTATTGCCATATCAATCTTATCCTTGTTTTTATGTATCGTTTCCATATATTTTTCTTGTCCTCCCTACTCTCTATCTTCTTTACGCCGCTGACGCTATGTGCTCAGCATAAAGTAGCCACAGCCCATCGCTGCCTCCTTCCCCCTAAGATTGATGGCGTTTTATCCGACACCTGTTGGAACTCTTGCGAAGCCATTTACGATTTCAAGCAATACGATCCCAACTACAACAAAGATGTCTCCCAAAAAACCGTCGTTAAGATTGCTTACGACGATGATGCCATCTATGTCTCAGCCATGATGTACGACACCGCTCCCGACAGCATCCTCCGCCAATTAGGCAACCGCGACGACGAACTGAATGCAGATTACATCGGCGTTGAATTCGACACCTATGGTCTCCAACAGGACGCCTACGTGTTCATGGTCTATGCTTCAGGCGTTCAAAAAGATTATCGCTACAACGATGGCACCTACAATGGCGTGTGGCAAAGCGTCGTCAAGCTGCTCCCCAACGGCTGGGCTTGCGAGATGAAGATAAGCTATTCCGCCATCCGTTTTCCTACCTCTAACACCCAAAAATGGGGCTTCCAACTCGAACGTTATATACGCCGCAATCGCGAAATTGACCAATGGATGTTAGAAATTAAAGGCTCAGGCAACACTTTGGCAGATTGGGGAAAGCTCGAAGGAGTCCACGAAATCAATTCACCCCTACGCCTGTCTCTATCCCCATTCTTATCCGTCAATGGCAGTTATTATCCATACAATGTCAATGAAAAGAGCAACTTCTCCTCCTCTTTCAGCGGTGGATTGGATTTGAAATACGGCATCAACGAAAGCTTCACCCTCGATGTAACCCTCCTCCCCGATTTCTCTCAGGTCCAGTCCGACTATCAGGTAAAAAACATCTCTGCCTTCGAAACCGTTTACGAAGATTATCGTCCCTTTTTCACCGAAGCCATTGACCTGTTCAAGGAAGGAAATCTCTTTTACTCCCGACGCATTGGTCGCGAGCCTACAGGCTATTATGCTGCGTATGATTCCCTCCGCTCAGGCGAAGTGATGGACAAAAACCCTGCCACTGCCAAGCTCATCAACGCCATAAAGTTCTCGGGGCGAAACAAACACGGCACCGCTATCGGCATTTTCAACGCCATCACCAACAATATGTATGCAACCGTAAAAGACTCCCTCGGCAACAAACGCAAAATACTCACCGAACCCCTCACCAACTACAACATCTTTGTCTTCGACCAAGTCCTCAAACACAATTCAAAGATATATTTTGTAAACACCAGCACCATACGCACCAAGAAAAAAGATGATAGCAACATTTCGCTCTTAGGCATTCGATTAAACGATAAGAAAAATAATTATCAGTTTGCTGGTCATATTGCGGTAAGCCAACTATATCATCGTTACGATTCGCTGAAGACCAATTTTCAGACTTCATTTGGTTATCGTTATGGTATTGCATTTAATAAGTTAAGCGGTGCCTTACAATTTAGTATTTATCGCGATGAAATGAATCAAACATGGGATGCCAACGACCTCGGCTTGGTCCTAACCAACAATCAAACCGCCACAGGCGTCAACCTCAACTATTATATCTTCAAACCTTTCGGCAAATTCAAAGACATGGCAAGTTCCTTCGCAATCGCTTACACCGAAAACTACCTCACCAAGTATGTCGAGAACTTCACCATCTCCCTAAGCAATAACTTCACCACCAAAAAATATCACACCATTTGGTCAGGACTCGATATGCAGCCCATCAAGGTAAACGATTTCTACGAACCGCGCATCCCTGGCAGGTTTTATATGGTGGACGAATATTATTACATCTATGCAGGCTCCTCCAGCGATTATCGCAAAGCTTTTGCCCTCGATTGCTCTGCCGATTTCTATCGCAAATTCTATCAAAATGCCTACTATTATGGCTTTAGCATCAAACCCATTGTCCGCATCAGCAATCATTTCAACTTCAATCTAACTACTACCATTTCCCACGACGACAATGCCATCGGTTTCGCCGACTTCGACAATCTGAGCAACATCCTTTTCGGAAAACGCGACGTCAACACCGTCGAAAACAAGCTGAATTTGCGCTATATCTTCAAAAACAACCTCTCTTTGTCGCTCACCGTCCGCCACTATTGGTCCGATGGGGTCTATTCCGAATTATATAATTTGAACAACGATGGCGTCCCCGTCGTCAACACCCTCATCAGCGATCTATCGCCCTACAACTTCAACTACAATGCTTTCAACATTGATTTGCTCTTCTTTTGGGAGTTCGCTCCGGGCAGCAGTTTGAATATTGCCTATAAAAACAACATTTCTGACAACAAAGATCGCGTGATTAACTCCTATTTTCGTAACTTTGGCGACGTGTTTGCCCAAAAACAACTTAACTCCTTATCCATTAAAGTACTTTACTACATAGATTACCAAAACATCAAGACATTAGCTCATAAAAACAAAACAAAAACACACCTGAAATGATAAAAGTACGCAACATTCAAAAGACGTATTCCGCCTTGCGCGTCTTGAAAGGCATTGATTTAGACATCGCGCGGGGCGAAATCGTCTCCATCGTGGGGGCTTCCGGCGCGGGCAAAACCACCCTGCTCCATATCTTAGGCACCCTCGATCGTCCCGACACGGGCGAGCTTGAAATCAATGGTATTCAGGTGCACAAACTCTCCGAAAAACGTCTCGCGGAATTTCGCAATCGCCATATTGGCTTTGTGTTTCAGTTTCATCATCTCTTGCCCGAATTCACGGCGCTCGAAAACGTTTGTATCCCTGCCTTCATCGCCAAAGTGGCGCGGCGCGAAGCCGAAGCCAAAGCCATTGAGCTGTTGGACTATCTCGGTCTGAAAGATCGCATCTCCCACAAACCTTCCCAACTGTCGGGTGGCGAAGCGCAACGGGTGGCGGTGGCGCGTGCCCTCATCAACAGTCCCGATGTCATCCTTGCCGACGAGCCTTCGGGCAACCTCGACTCCGAAAACGCCCGCGAACTCCACAAACTCTTCTTCGCTTTGCGCGAAAAATTCACACAAACCTTCGTCATCGTTACCCATAACGAAGACTTTGCCGCCTTATCGGATCGGAAATTAGTTATGAAGGATGGTTTGATAGTGAGGTAGGTTTTTCTTTTTATAGTTATGCACCATTAGGTTAAAAGACGCAAGCTTCCGACAAGGTGTTTTTTTGACTGACAAGCGTGTTTGAGCTTCCGCGTTCGATGTTTTTGCTTCCGCGTTGTTATTTTGCCGATTTGCGTTGATTTTTTGGGGTTTCGAC
The DNA here is from genome assembly GCA_903916135.1 of uncultured bacterium. Taxonomy (GTDB): domain Bacteria; phylum Bacteroidota; class Bacteroidia; order Bacteroidales; family CAIWKO01; genus CAIWKO01. The sequence goes on along the minus strand of CAIWVT010000485.1, from coordinate 157 downwards.
AAGAAATGTTTTGCTTGCGCGTTGTTTGTTGGAGCTTCCGCGTTCGATGTTTTTGCTTGCGCGTTGCTGTGTGGAGCTTACGCGTTGCAATGTGGAGCTTGCGCGTTGTTTGTTGAAGCTTGCGACAAGAAATGTTTTGCTTGCGCGTTGTTTGTTG
>CAIWVT010000484.1 GCA_903916135.1 uncultured bacterium | reverse complement strand
TAATTTATCAAGTTTAACACAACCAAATTTTCTTTTCACTTCTTTTGCTCTTTCATCTCCGAAGATACATACCACAATCTTTATTGCTTCCATATCATCGTTGGTGTATCCACACTCATGATTATTGAATTCAGAATCGTACACATCTTGTGGCTTGCATTGTTCAGCCACTTCTTTATATATATTATCATAGAAGTTAAGGAACTGCTGGATGCCTTCTTTAGTTCCGTATAATCCCATACCACCATCATATAACTTCTGACCTTCCAAACCTTTTTCCTTTATTCCTTCAGCGAATTGAGTATTGCTAAAGGCAAAGAAGCACCCTATCATTACAGGGTGCTGATCTTTAATCTGTCTGTATGTTTTCATCTGCACTCTAGTTTATCAGTTTATAATAACAAACAATACGTTTCGGTTGACCTATTCCAAGGTGATGTACTATATGAGTGGAATACCCTTCTTTGATTTTACTGGCTTGCAAAGCTTTTGCCTGACTTACAAGCATACAAACTTCATTATGGTACTCAGTATGATTAGTCAGGGACACTAAATGTAGGATGTCTTCAGTAAGATAGTCATAATGTTTTAATCCGTGCTTTATCGACACTTGTACTCTGCTAGCATCCCTTGCCCATAGCTTTACTTTTCCATTTACCTTCCACCTTTGAGCACTTCCATCGCTGTTCCGGTTGATTATGTGATACAGGATGGTTCCTGGTTTTAACTTCTTCGCTTGTTCCAGCGTCAGGGTTTGTATTTTGATCTTTTTCATATCAGATGTCTAATGTTAAAGTTATTCTCTCAAATATGTATCCGGTATTCTTCAACTCCCAACGCCATTTGACATTAGGTGTATCCACTCCCATCTTACATTCTTTCTCAGCCATCTTTACAGCTTCCCAATGATTGTGTGCATAAATAGTAGTGTACAATTGCTCATTCCTGAATAGATTATAAGCATTACACCCGTTTAAAGTAATAGGCAAATACTCACCTTCAATACAAACGTGTTCCTCAGCATTTAGCTGAGCCAAGATATTATCCGGTGTCTGCTCTGTGCAATAAATAGACTCAACCACTTTCATAATCTTGGCCGCCAAGAAGCAATCGGCAGACCTGTCTGTATCAACTACCATTCTTGGCCCAAACCAATAATTGGCTTTATTGTCATTCAAGAAGTTCAGGGTGCAAGCAGGTCTCAATGTTCGAGTGCTTGAATCCGAATACGGTGTCAGGAATTGGATGAGCATTTCTTTATACTTACCATTCCACCTTTTGGTGATTCTTACTTTTGTTTTCATTTTCTGTATGATTTATATTGTGTTGGATTTATCTTCAAGGTATGTTCAGAAGTGATATTGAACTTTTCTATTCTTTGTAGCATTTCCAATACACTATATATTGGATATGAATGACGATTGTTTTCATAATAAAAACCATCATCCTCTACCATAGTCGCTTTACTTTCTGCATTAGCACGCCATACTAAACAATAATCAAACCCAGTGTCGAAAGTGATAAGCAGTTTCAGATCAGATGACACCCATCTTTTTTGAGTATATGTTTTATTACAATACTCAAAAAGTTCATCTTTTAATGGTATTAATTTTAGGCTGTTCATTTCAAACTTACTTTATAGTTGCGAATTGTCTCCTGCTCAAATACTTCAATCCAGTCGGTTTGATACCACATATGAGAGCAATCACTGTTCCAATAGCTGTGTAAGAAGCCAGTAACTTCTGCTGTTTGAGTTCCATCCGGTAACAGTATGTCACGGAATATTTTCTTGCGTCCATTCGGCATTCTGCCATACCTTTTAATCAAGAATGTTTTCAGCGCATCCAAGGTAGCAAATGACTTTATTTCATTATTAAAGCAATGTGCTTCTTCAGACAGATTTGCTCTGCCGGTTTCAGAAATGTACAGTTCAAATGTTTTCATCTTTACTTAATTTATCAGTTTGTAATAGTATACCGTGTATGAAGGTGACGCTGCCGAACATATGCTGATCGTATGCGTGGAATATCCTTCTTTTATCTTTACTGCCTGAAATGCTTTGGCCTGTGAAGGGAATGGAAAGTGTTTGAAATGATATTCCGAATGATTAGTCAGGGATAATAAGTACAGGCTGTCTTCAGTCAAGTAGCTACAATTTCGCAGTCCATTTTTTATAGGCACTTTCACTCTCCATGAACAATGTTTCCACGTTTGTGCTTTACCGGATACCTTCCACCTTTGAGCACTACCATCGCTGTTCCGATTAATGATGTGATACAGGGTGGTTCCTACTTTCAAACCTTTTGCTTGTTCCAGCGTCAGGGTTTGTATTTTGATCTTTTTCATTTCATTCATTTTTAAATTTATAATTAAGAAATTTACTCTTGATTTGTAGGGTTTAAACTGTTTTTAATTTTAAGTTGTACCTTTTACTTATTTATTAAAAATTTGTCGGCAAATGTAGGTTTGATCCACTTCCACTCAGGATAACTATTTGCCGATACCTTTATAAGGTAGATTATT
>CAIWVT010000483.1 GCA_903916135.1 uncultured bacterium | reverse complement strand
GGCTTGTTTTCGGATACAGCTAAAGAAAGTGCTACAAATCCGTAAGAGTTGCCTGCATCCCATATTTCGCACTTATAGAACGACCGGAGGATCTATTTTTTCGGCTAATATAAGTTGAACTTAATTAGATAATTTTTGCTAGACATTTAACGGCTTCTCGCGTAAAGTACTATAAAACTTTCCAAAGGGAGATAAATTTATGGCAAACATACTATGTAATCACTACAAGTCAAGCAAAAAATACTATCAAAGCAATTTATTGCTTATACTTACTACGTATATTTATTCATCGGTGCTGTTTCATAATGTAAAAATAGTGCCAAATAAATATGTAGTCAGTATTATACTTGATTTAATACTATTTGATTTAATGTTTATATACATTTTGGATGCATTTTGTAAGGACATGATCTGTCAAAATAAAGCATTATGCGGATATAAGTCATTTAGCTTCAAAAGTTTGACGTCATGCTAGACCAGGCCGATATCAGCGTATGCTCTGCGACCCATCTTCCTATCGTGAAAGAATATGGTAATCGAATGTGCCTGGTTAAAATTATTGATGACGCTCTCGACAGCGGTATGCATGTTAGCCCTGGGCAGATTGTTTTGGGTCTCATTATGAATATTCTAAGCACAAGATCTCCTCTCTATCAAGTTGAGGATTTTTTTAAAGATAAGGATGTAACACTCCTTTTTGGAGAGGCTATGTCTGCTGCAAAATTTAATGATGATGCTATCGGACGAGTATTAGACGAGATTTATACGTACAGCACATGGAAACTATTCTCTGAAATTATTCTTTACACGTATAGAGAATTCAAAGTCGATTGTTCCATAGTTCATCAAGACACCACATCAGTCAGTTTATGGGGTGAATATGAACCAAAACCAGGTGATACTTTAGAGATTAATCATGGGCACAGTAAGGACAACCAGCCTAGTTTGAAGCAGTTTGTTCTATCCCTTCTATGCGTTGAGGGGAATCTTCCTTTACACGCTGGTGTACATGATGGCAATTCATCGGACAAAAAAATAAATGGGAGTATACTTACTCAGCTTCCTAAAATCATGGCTGGACATGGTATGGCAGAGCATGAATACATATATGTTGCTGACTCGGCACTAGTTACTGGCAATAATCTGACTATCATAGATGAGCATATACTTTTCGTTTCTCGGTTGCCGGCTAATTATGCAGCTTGCAATGAAATAATTAGTAAAGCTGTTGCGGATGTTAATTCATGGCAGGATCTAGGACAGCTTTCGCAAAAAATAGTGAGAGGCAAAAATGAGTGCGCTAGATACCGAGCGCAAGAAAGTACAGTTACTATCAAAGATAAAAACTATCGTGCATTGATTTTGCATTCTGATGCACATGACAGACGCCGACAAAAAAGTATCGCAAAGGCACTGGTAAAAGATAAATCAGTACTTATCAAAAAGGCAGAAGAATTAAGTTGTAAAAAATTCTTCTGCCTAGCTGACGCTCAAGCTGTAGTCGAGGCATTCAAGTCTAGTAAATTTCACGATGCATCCATCATCATAGAAGAGCAACCCATTTTCGGTAGAGGAAGGCCAAATAAGAATGACGTGCGTATTGCAAAGACCATTCAATACAACCTGTCAATAAAGTTGACAGAGAAGAGTGAGGCCATTAAAGAGCTAAAAGAAAAGGCCGGATGCTTTGTCCTGCTGAGTAATGTAACCACAGAGAAAAAAAATTCTCTGGAGATGCTCAAAACCTATAAAGAGCAGGATGGCATTGAGAAAAATTTTGGCTTTCTCAAAGACCCACTTATAGTAAACGATGTTTTTTTAAAAAAACCTAGCCGTATTGAGGCGTTAGGTTTTGTGCTGGTACTCGCACTACTTCTTTCACGCTTGATGGAAAGAGCAATGAGAAGTAAAATAAAAGAAGAAGGTTCATCACTTGAAGGATTGAATAAAACAGCTACAAAAAAACCGACAACTCACATCATGCGACACATTTTTAATTCAGTATCTGTTATCATATATAAAGGTAAACGGTTATTGTCAAAACCTCTGAGCAAAACTCAGCTTGCTTATCTTAGAGCCTTAGATGTAAATACTGACATATATACTAAAATAAAGTTTATACCACTTTATTCTGGATAATATGGGTGCAGTTCTTTTAGGGCGACCAATAATATCAGCAATATCGGCATTATATGATGATCTCAGTGTGTCACAGGTGTGTCATATGTGCCTATACACAGACAGCTAAACCCTAGACCTCATACAGAATTTTTTGGAACAAGTAGCATATCTTTTTGAAATTGCTCGAATTCTTTGTCCAATCGTCGGCAACCCTAATGGCATGAAATCGAGCCTAAAACTAGGGGAAAAATAGCATATCTATGTGATATTACGTAAGTATAGAGTCGCCATAAAATAACTACACCCGGATAATATAGCAATTCATAATCTATTAACAGGAGTAAACACATGTAAATAACTTATATAACTCTATAACTTAGGGTAAATAAAATCCCAATTTACATAACTTGAATTATATTGCCATATATGAAAATAACAACAGTTTGTTGCGTGTAGCTCACATAAAAATGATAAAAAAAATACCGCCCAAGCTTATTCAATTAGTGCGAAATGTGGGCCATATGAAAGGATTTCAAGAAGATTTGTAGTCATTGTCAAGGCGCCGGAGATGGCGGCAGCTCTTCCCAGTTGCATTTTGAATTTGCGGGTAATCTGCTGTTGTCGTAGACCGAACCGGCG
>CAIWVT010000482.1 GCA_903916135.1 uncultured bacterium | reverse complement strand
TTTTCATCGGTAGTGACTTGCTCAAGTGACCAGCCCGAACTTAATGGAAGGAGTATTTTTTCTAGTGCTTGTAATATATCTTCTTTCATTCTACAAAAGTAGTTAAAAATCCATTCTCTCATAAAATTTCCAGCAGAACCATAAAAAATAATAAAACTAATGATGAGAAAACGATGGTTGCAACCACCACAAACACCCGAATGTCGGAGGTCAAACTTCGTACTTGCAAATATAGGTAAAGGAGTCTCCTAATATCTGTTTCGCACTTGCGAATATAGGCAGCAGTATTTTTACCTAAGACTTTTTTTAAGTATATTGAAAATCCAAAAGCGTATTAAAACTGATATCTCCTACACATCAAATATCGAATCTTATAATAATCACAAGTATTATATTTTTCGATAAGCACACCTCGATGACACGAGTGCATCATCGTAATTTTTCCAGAATCTGCAGCAATTATTAAAGCAACATGCCCCACACGGTTAGTTTTGGTACTTCTTCCTTTAAAATAAATAAAATCCCCTTTGCGCGCATCTTTAATATCTACTTTTTCACCTACTGTTGCCATGCCGGATGAGGAGCGTGGAAAACTATAACCATACTTGCCAAAAATATACGACACATACCCTGAGCAATCAAATCCCTGAGGAGTATATCCACCATATTTATAGTGCAGCCCAAGGAATTTCTTGCCGTATTTAATCACACTATCCACAACTCTTTCGTTGTAGGTATAAGTCCTGACGCTGTCCTTGCGAATACTATCATTTTTAATGGGGTTGTCGTTGCGAACTATGGCACCCTGAGTCCCTGTTTGGCTATGAATATCAGGTATCATGATAGCCATCAAAAACAAAAACAATCCAAACAAAACGTATTCTACTCTAATTTTTTTAATCATACTTTTTAGCATTTTTGCAATACGGACAGATGAAAAACCGCTTGCCAATTTCTAAGTGTGATGGTTCAAATTATGTCCGATCGGACGAAAATCAACCACCTTTTTAATTCAATGATATATAAAAAAACATATCAAGACGCAACAAAGATAAACCTATTTTTCGAGACAACCAAATTTCGACCGTCAAGAAATGCGTTCACTAAGTCGGCTATGCTTGAATCCGTAGGTAAAATATAAGGCTAATCCTATCACAAGCCAAATCAAAAAACGTAGCCAATTTGTTATCCCCAACTCCGACATCAAATAGAAATTGGTCAACAAACCCATCACGGGAATCAACGAAGATTGCTTCTTAATGGCTAAGACGGTTACGATGATGGCGACCAATATAAATGCAATTAAAGGTATTTTCTGCAGTATGTCGTTCCATTCCGAAAGAATATCTTTCTGAAAAAATGAAAAGAAACTATCTTGGTTCAACATGAAAATTGCTACAAAGACAACCGTCCATATCACAGGCAAAAAATATCTGCTATTATAATACGGAATTTTAAAAGCTTTATTATCTGTGAGCTGTTTATTTTTTTTCGGGTCATCCAAAATCAGCACTCCTCCCGACACCAACACAAATGCAAACAAGGTACCGATACTCGTCAAATCCGTCACTTCCGTCAGGTTCAAAAACAAAGTAGGAATCGCCACCATAACCCCCGTAACTATGGACGAAAAAGCAGGAGTTTTGTACTTCGGATGCAGCTTCGAAAACTTCTGTGGCAACAAACCATCGCGACTCATGCTCATCCAAATACGCGGTTGCCCCATCTGAAACACCAACAACACACTCGCCATAGATATCACCGCTCCAACCGCAATAATGCCCGAGTATCCCGTCAAATTCAAACGATGAAACACAAATGCCAAGGGGTCGCCCACTGCCAATTCTTTGGAAGGCGCCATACCCGTCAGCACCAAACTTATCATCACATAAAGCACCGTAGAAATCAACAACGACAACAAAATGGCTCGAGGCAAATCGCGTTGCGGTCGTTTACATTCTTCTGCAGTTGTCGAAATCGCATCAAAACCAATATACGCAAAAAACACCCCCGAAACCCCTTTCAAAACACCCGTGATGCCATTCGGAGCAAACGGACTCCAATTGTGCGGACTCACATAAAACGCACCCACCGCCACTATCAACAACAATATAACCACCTTCAACAGCACCATCAAATTGCTCGCAATTTTCGATTCACGTATGCCGCTATAAACCAAAGCCGTGATAAAAACAACGATACCGAAAGCCGGAATATCCGCAATAATCCTGATGCCAAAAATCTCCGGCGCGTGTATCCATGCCGAATACGCTTCTTGCAAGCTCGCCGAAACTTGACTCAAAGCCGTCCCCGCATGCAATTGCTCCACCACCGTAGTATAGCCCCTTGAGGCACTCAAATAATCCGTTGAGAAATACGTCGGAATATGCAATCCCATCCCATTACACAAACCCGTGAAATAATCCGACCACGAAATCGCCACCGCTATATTTCCCACCGCATATTCCATAATCAAATCCCATCCGATAATCCAGGCTATAAGTTCCCCAAAACTCGCATAAGCATACGTATAAGCGCTGCCGCTTATGGGTATCGCCGAAGCAAAACGCGCATAACACAATCCCGAAAAACCACACGCTATCGCAGTGAAAATAAACAAGACAGAAACCGCCGGACCTCCATTTGCCGCTGCATTACCTATCGTACTGAAAATCCCTGCACCCACGATGGCAGCTATCCCAAACGCAGTAATATCCAACAAACTCAGATTCCGTTTGAGCTTATGCCCCACATGACTCTCATCATCCGCATGACGAAGTATATCAGCTATAGATTTCCTGCGAATTAGATTTTTAAATGGCAATATATCTTAGTGTTTTAAAAGTTTCTCAACGGCTTCCACGATGCTATTCTCATCATAACCACATTCGGCATACAATTCCGCTAACGAACCCTGTTCCACAAACGCATCGGGAATGCCCAACTTCACCACCTCAGCCTGATAGCCATATTGGTTCATAAAATCAAGCACAGCCGAACCCAAGCCCCCAACGATAGTTCCATCCTCAAGCGTAATAATTTTTTTATGTTTCCCCAAAGCTTCATGCAAAAGCTCCTCATCCAAAGGTTTCAGATAGCGAATATCATACAACGCAACACTGCGTCCTTCCAAGCGTTTAATCGCTTTCAACGCAAAATTCCCGGGATGCCCTATGCTGATAATTGCCACCTTATCCCCGTCCACTATCTTGCGTCCTTTGCCTATCGGCAACCGCTTGAATTCGGTTTTCCAATTCACCATAACACCCCCACTGCGCGGATACCGTATCGCAAAAGGCACCGCCTCAAACTGTGCCGTATATAACAAATCCCGAAACTCTTCCTCATTCATCGGCGCCGCAACCACCATATTCGGCACACAACGCAAATACGCCAAATCATACGCCCCATGATGCGTCGCGCCATCCTCGCCAACCAAACCCCCGCGGTCAACACAAAACACCACATGCAGATTTTGCAACGCTACATCATGAATAATTTGGTCATAAGAACGCTGCAAAAAACTGGAATAAATATTACAATACGGAACCAAACCCTGCACCGCCAATCCCGCCGAAAACGTAACCGCATGTTGCTCCGCTATGCCCACATCAAACGTCCTGTTCGGATATTTTGCCATCAGCATGCTCATCGAACAGCCGCTCAACATCGCAGGGGTAACACCCACTATATTCACATTCGCATCCGCCAACTCCACCAACGTCTTGCCAAACACCGTCTGATATTTCGGCGGCGTACCATGGCAGGGTTGCTCCTTCGCTTCCCCCGTCTTGCGGTCGAAAACCCCGGGCGCATGAAACCGCGTCTGTTCCTTCTCCGCATACTTAAAACCCTTACCCTTCACCGTGATACAATGCAAAATCTTTGGTCCTTGCAGTTGTTTCACATCCCGAAAAATCTTCACCAACCGAACCACATCATGACCATCCACAGGACCAAAATACCTGAAATTTAGCGACTCAAAAAAATTACTCTGTTTCACGATGGCTGATTTCAAGTTGAGCAAAAACTTATTAATCATCTTCCGCAGGCTTTCCCATCTGATAATGTGCCAAATATTTCCTTTCAAACGATTATAAAACTGCGAAGTGGTGATGTCAGTCAAATATTCTTTCAGTGCCCCTACATTTTTATCAATCGAAATACCATTATCATTCAGCACCACCAACAGATTCGACTTCGCCACACCCGCATGATTCATCGCCTCAAACGCCATACCCGCCGTCATCGAACCATCCCCTATCACCGCAATATGCTGCCTATCATTTTCCCCTTTTATGCTCGAGGCTATCGCCATACCCAAAGCCGCCGAAATACTCGTGGACGAATGTCCCACCCCAAACGCATCATATTCGCTCTCCGCCATCCGCGGATACCCGCTAATCCCTTTATACATGCGGTTTGTATGAAACACATCCTTCCTGCCCGTCAAAATTTTATGCGTATAGGCTTGATGCCCCACATCCCAAACCAACTTATCAAAAGGCGCATCAAACGCATAATGCAGTGCCACCGTCAGCTCTATAGTCCCCAAATTCGCCCCCAAATGACCCGGATTGAATGAAGTTGCATCCAAAATAAACTGACGGATATCCTCGCACAATTTTGGCAACTCATTCAAATCCAATTTCTTCAAGTCCGAAACCGAATTCACCCTTTGTAAATATTCTCCCTGTTTGACAGTCATGCCTCTCTAAACTTCTTTTTTTTAAAAATCGTGTGTAAAATTACAAATAAAAAAGACTTCTAAAACTATAGTGGCAAGAAATCTTTATTTCTTGTTCTTTTGGCTTAATAATTACTACGCCATCACTCAAAATAATATTTATACCGATACGGCATTATACCAATTTATTTTGGCTTAAAATAGAGCAAGTAATGGTATAAGTTGGTAATAAATGCTATGATTCAATAAAAAGTTCTGCTATGGCTAAGCCAGTAATCAATTTTCTTTATATCTTTGCATGATGCAATTTATAGATACTCATACGCACCTCTATGCGGAAGAATTTCGCGAGGATATTGACTTAGTGGTGGCTCACGCCAAAGAGAATAAGGTTGTGAAACTCATCCTGCCGGATATTGACAGCACCACACGCGAGGCGATGATAGTGCTGAATACACGCTATCCCGAGCATTGCCCCATGATGATAGGACTGCATCCCACGTCTGTGAAAGCAAATTATCGCTCGGAATTGGAGGTGATGGAACGGATGATAGATCTGTATTCTTTTTGTGGCATCGGCGAAACGGGCATAGATTTGTATTGGGACAAGACTTTTTTGCAGGAGCAGGTTGATTCGTTTACCGTTCAGGTGGAATTGGCTTTGAAGTATGATTTACCTTTGGTAATACATGCGCGGAAGTCGCTCAACGAAATCTTTTCGGTTTTGCATCCATACAGAAACAAAGGTTTGAAGGGAGTGTTTCATTGTTTTCCTGGCAACATACAAGAGGCGCAGCATGTTATAGATTTGGGCTTTTTGTTGGGCATTGGTGGCGTAGTAACCTATAAAAATGCAGGAATGGCAGAAGTGGTGAAGCATTTCGATTTGGAACATATCGTTTTGGAAACCGATTCGCCCTACCTCAGTCCAACACCATTCCGTGGCAAACGTAACGACAGTAGCAATATACCTCTGATAGCTGCTTTTGTAGCAGGATTGAAACATTGCGAAGTGGCAGAAGTGGCAGAAATAACGAGTGGAAATGCGAGGGAATTATTTGGGATAGGCACCTTATAGCATTTAGAAATAGACCTTATACTTGAAGATACAAGGAAATGAAAATGCTGATATATTAACTTTTAAGTATTTTCTCTTCCAGAAATAGTGTTCAAATAATACTCTTTTTTGACAATAAAATGCCCAAAACTCCCTACTGAGTTCATGCTTCTCTTTATAGTTTTCTTCAATTAAAACAGCTATTTACTTTTGAAGTTTCTGCAATGAACTTGATAGTCAATTTTCGACTAAAGTTACAACTGCCATACTACACAACTATCTATAAAGCATCATTAAAATGTTTCTTTACTAATGAATTCAAAAAAATTTTATCAATTTTAAAAATATTAAAGAATAAATTGTAATTTTGCACTATGTTTTTGCTCGCTATAATCAATTAAGATAGAGAGGAAAGCAATACTAAAAATAAAAAACAAAAGATTATGAACACAGGTACAGTAAAGTTTTACAATAGATTGCGGGGCTTTGGCTTCATTATTCCATCTGATGGAAGTACAGAACTTTTTTTTCACAAAACAAATATAGTCGGAGAAAAAGTAGCCGACAATGATAAAGTTGAGTATGAAACCGGCGAAGGACGCGAGGGTTTTCAGGCATTAAATGTAAAAAAGATTGAATCAGCAACATTGCCCACAGAAGAGTAATTGGTTTGTGAGTAAGGATAGGTCGTGACCTGTCCCCACTATACCTATAAATATTTTCTCATACTACCATGAACCAAAATCGCTCCTTATTAGTCATATATACTGGTGGAACCATAGGTATGGTGCAGGATTCGGTATCGGGCAGCTTGTCGCCTTTCAAATTCGAGAACCTCTATCATCATATTCCGATACTAAAAAACTTTAATTATACGATAGATTTCTATGTTTTCGACACTTTGATAGATTCGTCGAACGTGAATCCCGCCTTTTGGATACAACTTGCGGAAGTGATAGAAAGTCGCTATGAATCGTACGATGGTTTTGTGGTGTTGCATGGCACCGACACTATGAGTTTCAGTGCGGCAATGTTGAGTTTTATGCTGGAAAATCTGAACAAACCCATCATATTCACGGGTTCGCAATTGCCTATGGGCGTTATACGTACGGATGGGCGCGATAATTTTATCAATGCGATAGAAATTGCCGCTTCATATCAGGACGCGATGCCTATGGTGCCCGAAGTTTGCGTATATTTCGACAACAAACTCTTCAGAGGCAACCGAACCACTAAATTTAATTCGGAGAATTTCAAAGCGTTTTTGTCGGTGAATTATCCTTTGCTTGGCGAAGTGGGCGTGAAAATAAAATATCACAAGGAATATATTCAGAAGCCCAATTTCCAAAAGCTCAAGGTGCATAAAAATATTGATTGTAATGTGGCTTTGCTGAAACTTTATCCGGGTATTTCCTCAAATCTTGTACGCGCTGTTTTGCAAACTCAAGAGCTAAAAGCTTTGGTGTTGGAAACTTTTGGTTCGGGAAATGCACCTACGGATACCTGGTTTATAGAGGCAATAGAGCAAGCCATTGGAAAAGGAATACTTGTTTTTGTAGTAACGCAATGCAATGGAGGTTCGGTGGAAATTGGCAAATATGAAACCAGCCGTGATTTGGGGCGAATAGGCGTTATCAGCGGCTATGATATCACTACAGAGGCAGCCATAACGAAAACAATGTTTCTGTTAGGTAATGTTGAATCAAAAAAATCTATCTGCGCGCTTTTGCAGACTTCAATGCGAGGGGAGATGACCGTTTGATGGTCAAATAAAGACTGAAATAAACACCTTATACCAGCTTCCTCTTCACTTCAGTTTGTTCGTATCCTTCAATAATATCAGCTGCTTTTATATCGTTGAAGTTTTCGATGTTGAGTCCACATTCTTGTCCGGCGAAAACTTCCTTCACATCATCTTTAAAACGTTTCAGAGAGCCTAACTTGCCTGAATAAACTACAATACCATTGCGGATCAGACGTACCAGCGTTGCCCGTGAAATCTTTCCGTCAAGACACTGACAGCCTGCAATAGTACCCACTTTATTAATTTTAAATACTTCGCGCACTTCAAGGTTGCAAACAATTTTTTCTTCAATCTCTGGCGAAAGCATGCCTTCGATAGCTGATTTCAACTCGTTGATAGCATTATAAATGATAGAATACAAACGGATATCAATTTGTTCTTGTTCGGCAAGTTTGCGAGCACTCAGCGAAGGACGCACCTGGAAGCCTATAATAATCGCATTGGAAGCCGAAGCAAGCAATACGTCGGATTCGGTGATTTGTCCCACAGATTTATGAATCACGTTAACCTGAACTTCTTCGTAAGATAGCTTTAACAATGAATCCGACAAAGCCTCAATAGAGCCATCCACATCACCTTTGATGATAACATTCAGTTCTTTGAAATCGCCTATAGCAATACGGCGACCAATTTCGTCAAGGGTGATATGCTTGTGGGTACGGATACTTTGTTCGCGCTGCAACTGGAATCTCTTATTCGCGATATCCCTTGCTTCGCGTTCGTCGCTCAACACATTAAATCCATCCCCTGCTTGAGGAGCACCATTTAAGCCCAATAGCAACACAGGTGTTGAAGGTCCGGCATAATCAATCGGCACATTACGCTCGTTATACATAGCTTTCACCCTACCGTGACTATGTCCAGCCAACACCATATCTCCAACGCGCAACGAACCATTAAGTATTAATAATTTAGCTACATATCCCCTGCCTTTTTCAAGGGAAGATTCGAGCACTGTGCCAATTGCATTACGCTTTGGATTTGCTTTCAGTTCGAGCATTTCCGATTCAAGCAATACTTTCTCAAGCAATTTATCAATATTTAGACCTTTTTTTGCCGATATTTCCTGACATTGGTATTTCCCTCCCCAATCTTCAACCAGCAGATTCATTGCAGCAAGTGCTTCTTTAATCTTTTCGGGATTTGCACCTGGTTTATCAATTTTATTGATAGCAAAAATAATAGGAACCTTAGCCGCTTGAGCATGGTTGATGGCTTCAACGGTTTGAGGCATCACACTGTCGTCTGCAGCAATCACAATAATAGCAATGTCGGTAACTTTTGCTCCACGAGCACGCATAGCAGTAAATGCCTCGTGACCTGGTGTGTCGAGAAATGTGATTTTCTTTTCGTTTTTGAGCGTTACTTCATACGCACCAATATGCTGCGTAATACCTCCAGCTTCACCAGCAATAACGTTTGCATTACGGATATAATCAAGAAGGGATGTTTTCCCATGATCTACGTGCCCCATAACAGTTACGATAGGAGGACGTTCCTCGAGGTCTTCAAAAGCATCAACTTCGTTGCGTACCGTTTCCTGAACTTCTGTGCTGACAAATTCTGTTTTAAAACCAAACTCTTCAGCAACAATAGTCAAAACTTCAGCGTCAAGGCGTTGGTTGATAGAAACAAATAAACCCAAGCTCATACATGTTGAAATAATTTCATTGACCGTAACGCCCATCAATTTTGAAAGTTCACTAACCGTAACAAACTCTGTTACCATCAGTGTTTTTTTGTCTTCTTCCTGTTTTAGCATTTCCTCTTCTGCTTGAAGTTGGAATGCATCACGTTTCTGACGGCGATATTTAGAAGCTTTTGATTTTGTAGGAGCACTCAAACGAGCAAGCGTTTCACGAATTTGTTTTTGTATATCTTCATCCGACACCTCGGTGCGTAAAATGGGTTTTGCTTTTTGCTTCTTCAAATTTGATTTAGGCGTAGCTGCCGGATGTGCATTTGCAGGCAGGATTGGTCTAGCAACAGGTGTACCAACAGTGGGAACTTGTTGTTTGTTGTCGTTTTTAATCCGCTTACGTTTTTTCTTTTTATTGGCATTTTTTATTTCGGCAGAAGTTGCCACAGGCTGCTTCTTCTGAGAAGCCGTTGGCAATACTATTGTTCTAAGAATTGTCGGACCCGTTAGTTTGGTATATTGTGTGGTGTGAAAATTTGCATCCGTTTTTTCTTCCGCGACAATAGGCTGCTCATTTGAAGGAATAATTTCTTGCCCTATAGGCGCAATCTCAGGCAAATTTGGTAACGGCTCTTGAGGAATACTGACATCTTCTTTTACTTGCGTAGTTTCGACACTTACACTGCTTTCTTTGGGAGTATCTTCAACAACTACAGGTGCGGGTTCTGCAATAGTTTCTTTCTTTTGTTTTTCTGATTTTTTCTTTTCTTCGGGAGTTTTCTTAACAGGTTTCTTTGCATTCACATTGTCTAAGTCAATGATACGAATAACTTTAGGACTATACTGTTCAGAAATAACTTCCGTCTCTATTGGTTTTTCTTCTACAACAGGTTTAATAACTACTTCAGGAAGAGGTTCTACTCTCTTAGGAGTTTCAGGAATAACTACTTTTTCGGAAGATTCAACAGTCTTTGGAGTTTCCTCAATTGGTTTTTTTTGTTCGGGCTCTACAGTTTTAAGTTCTTCAACTCTTTTAGGTTCTTCTACAGCTTTAGGTTTTTCTACAGTTTTAGATTCTTCTACCGTTTTAGGTTTTTCTACCGTTTTTGGCTCTTCTATATGTTTTTTAATTGGTTTTTCCGGTTCTTTGATAAAAGTAACAGGGACATTTTTAATGAACAAATCCTTATCCAAATCTTCCTCGAAATCCTTTTCACGTTCCTTATGTTTGATAGTAGTTACACTTTCCTGACGGGGAATACCAATATCAAGCTTTTTAGAAGTTTCTTTCAGTTGTTTTTCTGATTGAAATTCCTTTTGCAACATTGCATACATCTGGTCGGTAATCTTCCCGTTAGGATTACTTTCGATTTTAATTCCTTTATTACTAAGAAATTTAACCACAGTATCCACCTTAATATTAAACTCGATGGCTACCTTACTTAATCGGTGTGTTTTTACGGTTTCTTCCATATTTTGCCTGTTGAACCAGTATTGTTATATTCTAAATTATTTTGATATTCAGTTTTTGGATATAAATTATTCAAATTCTGATCTTAAAATCTTTACGACTTCTTTAATAGTTTCTTCTTCCAAATCGGTTCGTTGTACTAATTCTTCAATTGGTATGTCAAGTATTGTTTTGGCAGTATCGCAACCAATTTTCTTAAATTCGTCAATAATCCATTGATCTATTTCATCTGAAAATTCTTGTAAATCCACATCTTCATAATCGGTATCTGCATCACGATACACATCAATTTCAAATCCTGTGAGTTTGGATGCTAATTTGATATTGTATCCGCCTTTGCCAATGGCAAGCGAAACCTGATCTGGTTTTAAATACACATCGGCTTTCTTGCCCTTTTCATCAATCTTTATAGATGAAACTTTTGCCGGACTCAACGAACGTGTGATATATAAAGAAGCATTTGAAGTGTAATTAATAACGTCAATGTTTTCGTTGCGTAATTCGCGAACGATACCATGAATACGAGCACCTTTCATACCAACACATGCACCCACAGGGTCAATACGGTCGTCATAAGACTCAACAGCAACTTTGGCACGTTCGCCTGGAATTCTAACGATTTTTTTAATAGTAATCAAACCATCAAATACTTCAGGTACTTCCGATTCAAACAAACGCTCTAAAAACACAGGCGAAACACGCGATAGGATAACAAGCGGGGTTCCATTTTTCATTTCCACTTTTGAAACAACAGCACGAATGGTATCGCCTTTACGATAAAAGTCGGTTGGAATTTGTTCCGACTTAGGAAGTGTTAGTTCGGTGCCATCGTCATCCAATACTAATATTTCTTTTTTCCACACTTGATAAACTTCTCCTGTAACGATTTGACCTACTTTCTCAACATAATCTTTATAAATATTATCTTTTTCAAATTCCAAAATCTTTGAAATCAGGTTTTGACGCATGGAAAGAATTTCGCGACGCCCAAAGTCTTTCAACTTTAATTCTTCTGTAACATCTTCTCCAATCTCAAAATCGGGTTCGATTTTAATAGCCTCCGAATATGAAATTTCTTTGTTTTCGTCCGTAACTTCACTATCTTCAATTATGGTTCTTCTGCGCCATACTTCCAAATCGCCTTTGTCTATATTAACAATGATGTCAAAGTTTTCATCTGAGCCATATTTTTTTATCAGCATGTGTTTGAACACATCTTCCAAAATACGCATCATCGTTTCCCGTTCAATATTCTTGAATTCTTTAAATTCCGAAAATGATTCAACTAAATTGATAGTTTCCATTTGTAAAATTCTTTAATTTATGTGTTGTAAATTTTATTTATTGTTAATCTTTATTACAATTTTTGCTTCTTTTATATCCGTAAAAGCAAGGATAACTTCCTGTTTTGGAATCTTCAGCTTTTTATTTTCAGACAGCAGTAGTGTTACGTTTGCAGTATCCATGCTCAACAAGGTCCCTGTCATGGTTTTTCCATCTTGTGTGGTTATCTTCAAATCGTTTCCAATATTTTTTTGATATTGTCGCTGAAATTTCAAGGGCTGGTCTAATCCTGCCGAAGAAACTTCCAGTTCGAAGTCTTCTGTTTCGCGGTCGAAGTTCGATTCTATGAAGCGACTTAGCTTTGCACAGTCCTGAATATTTACCTGTGTGTCGGAATCTATATACACACTGATACGATTTCCACTTCGTACGCGCACCTCCACCAAAAACACATCTGTGCCCTGAAGCCGTTCATTTACAAGTGTTAATATTTTTTCTGACGTTATCATAAATTTTAAAAAAAGAGGGGACTCACGTCCCCTCCACATCATTACCCTTTTACCTGTTGTCCGACCAGGAATCGAACCTGGACTCTTTTGGACCAAAACCAAACGTGTTGCCAATTACACCATCGGACAATATCAATGAACAATGAACAGTGAACAGTGAACAATTAAAATTGTCAATGTACA
>CAIWVT010000481.1 GCA_903916135.1 uncultured bacterium | reverse complement strand
TGGTGGCGCCAGTATGCAATTCTGTATGATTCCTTTCAATTTATTAAACAAAAAAGCTGCTTATGTTGATAGTGGTGTTTGGGCAAAAAAAGCTATCAAAGAAGCTAAACTTTTTGGAGAAGTTAATGTCATTGCTTCATCAGCAGACAAAAACTATAATTTTTACCCTGCAATCTCTGACATCCCTACCGATGTTGATTATTTACACATCACTACAAATAATACTATTTATGGAACTGAAATTCTGAAAGATATTGATTCTCCAGTTCCATTGGTTGCCGATATGTCATCTGATATTTTCAGCCGTCCGATTGATGTGTCTAAATATGCAATGATTTATGGTGGAGCACAAAAAAACCTTGGACCTGCAGGAGCAACTTTTGTGATTATTAGAGAAGATATTCTTGGAAAAGTTGACCGTGTCATTCCTTCGATGTTAGACTATAAAATTCACATCAAAGAAGGTTCGATGTACAATACACCTCCTTGTTTGCCCATCTATACAATCATGGAAACCTTACGTTGGATCAAATCATTGGGTGGAGTTAAAGTTGTGCAGGAAATGAATCACAAAAAAGCACAATTGCTCTACGATGCAATGGATAACAGTAAAATATTTGTTGGTACGGTTGAAAAAGATTCACGTTCGTTGATGAACATTTGTTTTGTGATGCGCGAAGGCTATCAACATTTGGAAGATGAATTTATGAATTTCGCAAAAGCTAATGGCATGATTGGCATCAAAGGTCATCGGAGTGTTGGCGGTTTCCGCGCTTCAACCTATAATGCTCTTCCGATTGAAAGCGTTCAGGCTTTGGTTGATTGCATGAAAGAATTCGAAAAAAGTAACGTCTAATAGTGATATAATTAAATTTAAAAATCTATTTTTATGTATAAAGTACTTATAGCTACCGAAAAACCATTTGCTGTTGCTGCAGTGAATGGAATTAAAAATATTTTTGATGAAGCACGGTTCGAAACCGTGCTTCTTGAAAAATACACAGACAAAGCTGAATTAATTAAGGCTGTTGGAGATGTGGACGCCATGATCATTAGAAGCGACAAAGCTTCTGCTGATGTTATTGCTGCCGGCAAAAACTTAAAAATTATTGTTCGCGCAGGTGCAGGATATGATAATATTGATATTGCTGCCGCAAACAGTCTGAAAATCGTTGCAATGAACACTCCCGGACAGAATTCAAATGCTGTTGCTGAGTTGGCAGCAGGCATGATGGTTTTTATGGCAAGAGCACAATTCAAAGGAGGTTCCGGTTCGGAACTTGCTGGTAAGAAACTTGGAATCCACGCTTATGGTTATGTTGGCAAACATGTTGCCACTATTGCAAAAGGGCTTGGAATGAAGATTTATGCTTTTGATCCCTTTATTGATAAAGCAACAATTGAAAACGATGGTGTTATTGCATTAAACACGGTTGAAGAACTTTACAGCACCTGCCAATATATTTCTTTACATATTCCGGCAAATGATAAAACTAAAAAATCAATTAATTTCGATCTTCTTTCAAAAATGCCAAAAGGGGCAACTGTAGTAAACACAGCCCGTAAAGAAGTTGTGGACGAAGAATCTCTAAAAAGAATTCTTGAAGAACGTCCCGATTTTAAGTACATTTCGGATATTGCACCCGATTGTCATTTAGAAATCGTTGATAAGTTTGAAAACCGCTATTATGCTACACCTAAAAAGCAAGGTGCTGAAACTTCTGAAGCTAACATCAATGCCGGACTTGCTGCAGCAAACCAAATTGTTGGATTCCTGAATAATGGAATCAGAACATTTCAGGTAAACAAATTTTAGCAAAACAACAGAAATTTCACTACTAACTAAATATCAATAAAAACAGATGGAAACAGAAAAACAAAACAATCTATTTTTTAGATTTGAAGATCTCAGACTCTACCATAAAGCTTTAGACTATGTTAGCTGGGTTTATTCAAGTACAGAACTTTTTCCTGATTCAGAAAAAAATGGCATATCTGCTAAATTTATTAATGCTTCGCAATCAATTGCGATATACATAGCTGAAGGATCGGCAAGAAACAAATCTCAATTTATCGTTTATTTAAAAATGGCAAAAACTTCTATCCGTGAATGTGTTGTTTTATCAGCAATTTGTCAGAAGTTGAATTTTTTAAGTGAAATGAGTGTTGAAGAATCAAAAACTACTTTGATTGAATTAACAAAAATGATTGGAGCATTAATCAATTCTTTGCAACGCAGCGAACGTCCGAATGAAAGACCGAATGAGGATAACGATTATCATTCTGCTATTGATACAGCTATCTGATTTTTATTATTTTTTTGCGCAATAACTTTTCTAAATAAGATGAGTTATTGTGCTTAAAATATTTTATGATTATTATACATTAAAACTTAAAAAAACTCTTATTTATGGCAATTCTCAAAGCATTTAAAGGCTTGCGTCCACCTAAAAATATTGCACATTTGGTGGCTTCTCGCCCTTACGATGTATTAAATTCAAAAGAAGCTCGTATCGAAGCGGAAGGAAATGAATATTCATTACTACACATCATCAAACCCGAAATAGACCTGATGATTGGCATTGATGAGCATGATGAATCCGTGTATAACAAAGCCAAAGAAAATCTTGGTAAATTCAGGGAAAACGGTTGGCTCGTTGCCGACCAAACAGCGTGTTTGTATATTTATGCACAAACCATGAATGGCAAAACTCAGTATGGACTGGTTGGATGTGCCGGTGTTGACGATTATATGAACGGGATTATTAAAAAACATGAACTCACTCGTAAAGATAAAGAAGAAGATCGCATGAAACATGTTCGCATCACTAATGCCAATATGGAGCCTGTATTCTTCACCTATCCGGCAGTGAAAGAAATTGATCATATTGTTGAAAACATAGTAAAAACCCAACAAGCAGATTATGATTTTACTTCCAACGATGGTTTTGGTCATCATTTTTGGGTGATTAAAGAGCAATCTACTGTTGATACCCTCATTGCTTTGTTTAAGAAAGTTCCTGCAACGTATGTGGCTGATGGTCATCATCGCACGGCTGCGGCTGCTTTGGTTGGAAACGAAAAGAAAAAGAACAATCCAAATCACACAGGAGATGAAGAATATAATTTCTTTTTAGCTGTTCATTTTCCCGACAATCAACTTACAATAATTGATTATAACCGCGTGGTTTCTTCATTGAATAGCCTCACTCCTACCCAACTGATTGAAAAACTAAAGAATGTTTTCAATATTGAACTAAAAGGCACTGAAATTTATAAACCCATCAAACTTCATAATTTCAGTATGTATTTGGAAGGCAACTGGTATTCGCTCAATGCTAAACCCGGTACTTATAATGATGCCGACCCTATCGGAGTGCTTGATGTTACGATTCTTTCAAAATTAGTATTAGACGAAATATTGGGTATTAAAGACTTGCGAACCGACAAACGCGTTGATTTTGTTGGTGGAATTCGTGGTTTGGGTGAATTAAAAAAGCGTGTGGATACAGGCGACATGAAAGCAGCATTTGCCTTGTTTCCTGTTTCGATGAAGCAATTGATTACAATTGCCGATACCGGAAATATTATGCCACCAAAAACAACTTGGTTTGAACCAAAGCTAAGAAGCGGATTGGTGGTTCATTCATTAGAATAATAGACAAATTTAAAAGCCCTGATTTCAGGGCTTTTTTTTTAGTGCTACTCATAAAAGATGTTAAATAGAACGCATAGTTTCCGATGGATAGATAAAAATAGAAAAAAACTGCGTAATTTTGCATTCGATTACTTAATTCAGTTTTTATGAAAAAAATTATGCTCTTATTGGTCGTTTCGACTATTGTTTTGTGCTATTCGTGTAAAAAAGACAAAAGCAGCACAGGCACACCTACTCCTTTTTCCTTTACAAGCCTCAATGCATCCGACACTGTGATTACAGTAAGCTCCACAATTCACATCATTGCCATTGCAACTGGCGATGACTTGACATACACATGGACATCTGCTGACCTTAACAACAATCCTTGGGGATCTATTATAGGTGGAGGATATAACATACAATGGAATGTATGCCACAGCGACAGATTTAAAGTTACCTGCACAGTTGCCGACAAGTATAATAACTCTTCCACCAAAGATGTATTTATTAACTGCAAACCGTAATATGATTAATCGAAAAACTATTCTGTGCCTGTTCATTGGGTTGCTTCTTTTTGTGAGCAATGCTGGGGCACAATGTTGTTCAATGGGCAGCCCTGCTGGAGCTTCAACATACGTTGGAGTTCTTGCAAAAAATCATCTTCGTTTCATTGTTTTCTATCGCCATAACTATTTAGACACTTATTTTAATGGATATAAACCGATAAAATCTCCTACGCAAATAAGAAACTCTTTCTATAATTTCACAGGCATTACGTTGTCTTATGGCATTACAAAGCGTCTGACTGTGGATGCTGATTTGGGATATTTTATTAATAAGACTCAAGTGTACCTTATCAATGATACTATCAATAAAATCAAAGGCTATGGGCTGACCAATGGTAATGTTACTTTTAAATATGGTGCCTATATCAAACCTCAGAAAGGAATTGAATTGACACTTGGACTTGGTGTGAAATATCCTTTTTCTGGTCAACCAATGTATGTGGATGGCAGCCGACTTGCTGTGGATTTGCAACCTTCCTCCAATGCATTTGGTGCTTCCGGACATTTGATCTTTAGCAAAGACTTTCCTAAGATTTCGATGCGTTTTATGACAATACATAAATATGAATATAACTTCACTAATGGAGAAAATTATAGATATGGCAGCAGTATCACCAATTCTTTCTTTGTAAGTAAGAAAATTGTAAAAAACCTCTTTGCAGTTCTTCAACTTAGAAATGAGTACAGATTCAAGGATTATGGAAATGGTGAATTTGCTTATAACACCGGTGGCGAAATTATGCTCCTTTCGGCGCAAATCAGTTATTCATTATTTCATAAATGGCATATTGCAGGTTTGTTCGACTATCCTGTTTGGAAAAACTATAATGGCAGGCAACTTTCCCCAAAATATTCTTTTGCTTTTAGCCTCACACGCGATTTAGATTTAAACAAAAAGACCAAAACATAGATTCTCATTTGCAAGATGAATTTTTAAAACATTTATTTACCATTAAAAAAAAACAATTAGTATGAAAACTTCAAACAGAGCAGGCAATTCGCCCGAAGCCATTGAACTTAAAGAAGGCGAAACTTACGCATGGTGCGCATGTGGATTGTCGAAAAATCAACCATTTTGCGACGGCGCTCACGTGAGTACTGAAAACGTGCCAACAGTTTTTAAAGCTGCAAAATCAGGCACAAATTATTTATGTATGTGTAAAGTTACTAAAAACAAACCATTTTGCGATGGTTCACATTCACTTTAGAGTCTGCTGAACTGCTATTTTTAGTTCTATATTTGAAATTTTAAAACCTCAGTGTACCTCTGTGTTTTTACACTGTGCACCTCTGTGGTTAAAAAAAACACTAAGACTCTAAGACACTAAGACTCTAAGACTCTAAGCCCTCCTGCCTGAACGAGCAGGAATCACTACGAAAAACAATAGATCAATTAAACAAATCAGCAATTTATACATAAATTCCACGCACCCTTTCAAAGAGGTTTTCATTTTTCATTTTTCATTTTTCATTAATAACCCAGACAGGCGAAGGTTCCAACATTCGTCATTATATCCTTATAGGCTGTGCTTATTGCTAAATTATAAAGAAATGAAATGAGTTTGACTTATATTTATTACCTTTGTAAAACGTATTAAAAACAAGAAATGTTTGTATAAGTAAAAGTATATATCTGATTGTGGTTTAGCAGAACTATAAAACGAAAATATACAGGACAGGCAGTTTGGTTCACATTGAAATAGTGTTTATTCGAAACAACTTTTCATTTTGAATGACGTATAATATTGAAAAAAATATCATCAATTTATTTAAGAAAATGGTTCATAAATTTACAACTTCTTTTCTCGCAGTGATTATAGCGCTTGTAAGTGTTTTGCCAGTTTGCGCTCAAGTAGTTGTGATAAATGAAGTGTGTACGAGTCCGCCTCCCACTAGTTCTTCGATAAATGCCAACTCTTTATATAATACCACCGCAGCGGAACAACCACCCCAAAATGAAGAATGGATAGAATTGTATAATCCTCATCCTTGCAATAGCGTTGACATTAGTTGTTATTCACTTGCCTCAAACATGCAACAAGTTACTCCCCTTGCTTCCGAAAATTGGGGGGCTTTCACATTTCCTGCCGGAACAATTATTCCTCCTCTTGGTTTTATTATTATTGGCGGCAACAGTTCGCAGGTGCCTTTGCTCGATTTCAACTTGAATTATTATCGTCAAAATACTTTTGGCGTGCAATATCTCGATGGAGAGTTTACTCGCTGGTTTTTGCGTGATGAATATGGTTGGATAGGTTTGTTCGACCCCAATAGTGCTCCTGTGGATGCCGTTTATTGGGATGTGTATGGCAATGCATCCAATTTATTTACAGCTAACGAATATCAACATGGAGTTATCACTACCACATCCTGTACGGGCACACGTTCTTTTCCGGCTGCAGTCAACATCTCAGGTATTGAATATGTTGGTGCTTCCTTGCCCGCCAACTTTTTGTCATTTCAACGCATCACCGATGGCTCTATGGTTTGGACCAGCACTCCGCAACTTCCAACGCCTCGCGTTTGTAATGGTCCATGCGTAGTGGCTCCTGTTTTGAACTTTACCATACACAACGAAAGTTGTGCGGGAGGCGATGGAAGCATTGCCATGACCATCACCGACGGGCATACGGGACCTTACACCATCAATTGGTTGAATCCGGCAGGAGTGCACAATGATACGCTTTCGAATCTTAGTTCGGGGACCTACATCGTGCAGGTGGTGGATGCTTACAGTTGTTTCATTGTTTACGACACCGTTGTTGTTTCAGGACTCCCCTTGCCTACCATTGCTTTCAACAATATCAATGATGAAACCTGCTCGGCATCCAACGGTTCAGTAACGGTAGCGGTCAGTAACGGAAATCTACCTATTACGTATCATTGGAACACTTCGCCCGTTTCAACCACGCCAACGATTGCCAATTTGCCTGGTGGAATCTATCAAGTGAGCATCACCGACCAATTGGGATGCACGGCATCGAACACCGTTACACTGCAAAACTTCCCCGGTCCGCACATCTCCATTGATAGCATCACAAATGAAATGTGCAGTGCCAGCAATGGCGAAGTTTTTACGAACATAACAAGCGGAAGCACCCCTTTCACCTTTGTGTGGAATGCATCGCCCGTGCAGCATAATCAAAACCTTACGGGAGTTGCTGCCGGAAACTATTCGGTAACTATCACCGACGTGCATGGGTGTAAATCCACAGCCGACACCTCGCTGACCAACACCCCTCCGCCTATCGTGAGTTTCATCAACATTGAATCCGACACCTGCAACAAACGTACAGGCGGCGCCGAAGTGGTAGCCACAGGTTTGAATCCGCCTTACTCCTATTCGTGGGATTTCGACTCGACCAATGTTACCAATATCATTTCGCACCTTGGCGAAGGAATTTACACGGTGGCGGTTACAGACAGTTTCTGCACCACAGTGGCTGCGGTGGTGATTCACAACATACCGGGACCTCAGGCAGATTTCACGCTGTATCCAATGGTTACTACCATCGAATACCCCGACTTTCGCTTTGGCGATGCCTCCACAGGAAGCATTGACCATTGGTATTGGGATTTTGGCGATTACAGCACTTCGGAGGTCGAAAGCCCGTATCATACCTACGGTAGTGTAGGAACTTTTGATGTGATGCTGCTTATTACGAATGATTACGGTTGCCGCGATTCGATTATCAAACATGTGATTGTGATTGATTATATCACGCTCTACATCCCCAATTGTTTCACTCCCAACGGCGATGGCGTGAACGACAGATTTCGGGTGTATGGTCAGAATATATGTGATTTTGAATTGTGTTTGTACAATCGCTGGGGCGAAATGATTTATCATTCTATGAATATAGAAGACCAATGGGATGGCACATACAAAGGCGTGCAAGTGCCCGAAGGAGTTTATAATTGGACCATCAATTATGCGGAAGATTATGCCGGAATCAGCAAATTAGCCAAAAGCAGGAAAGGGGCTTTGACGGTTATTCGGTAGGTTTATTGGTTGCAGGTTATAGGTTTTAGGAAAACGTGAAAAGGATTGCCACGTTTTGGGGAATCTTATGTACAGACAAAGCCTGTTATTATACTATTGACTAAGGTGGAATCTTAGCCAAACTTGAATTGTTTCTTCTATAAGATTAGCTCAACGGGTTTTTAGAAACATATATAAGGTTTTAGGGTGTCTTTTTGTGATTTTCGCCTTAAGTGGCATGGCTTTGGGCAAGCCGAAAATCATTTTTAGGCAAGCCGAAAGTCATTTGGGGCAAGCCGAAAGTCATTACATTTGACCTACGAATGGTTTCGGGCAAGCCTGTAATCATTTTGGGCAAGGCGAAAATCATTTCCCGCGAGGCGAAAATCATTCCCCGAAAGGCTTTTTCTATTGTTTTTGACATGTTCGCATCATCAGGCAAAACGAAAAGCCTATGGAGGCTGATAGGATAGTCCTTGCAACCATAAGGCTTTACAAAGGATAGTGAGGATACGGAATCCTTACACATAACAAAAATTGCTTTCCTTATTCTTTAATATGCAAAAGAAGATTCAAAGTAAATAGACTAAAAATCAAAACTAAATCCAAAAATCAACATGCGGGGTATGTCGTAGCTATTGTAATTGTTCATGGATTTGGCATACAAATCGCGAAAGGATGCTTCGGAAGTTTGAGATGCAATTGCGGCTTGATGCATTGGGTCGGATAAATAGCCATCATCATCCGTTTTCCCTGTGTTGGCATATACTGAAAACACATTCTTTCGGTTGAAGATATTTTGCACTGCTACATAAATGGTAGCGGATTTATCTTTTTGTTTGCCCATATAAAAAGGCTTTTCTATTTTTATATCAAAATAATAGAAATCGGGAAGTTTGGTTTTTATCTTATTAGCTATCCCATACGTATCCGAACGGTAATGGCTTACCAGAGAGACACAAAAAATTGGCTGTAGCATTGGTTGACCGTCAGAAATAAAACTTTTATTCAGACTGTACTGAACAAAACCATTCACAACATTGTTAGATAAAATAAGGTTCTCAAACTTCTTATTTTCATTCAACAAACGTTCGTAATAAATTCCGACGTCAAATTCGTGTTTGCCAGGTTTTTTATATTTAAGAGAAATATCAATCGAATGGTTTTCTAAGTTTTCCTTTGCATTTCTTATTAAGTAATAGGTATAAGGATACGCACCTAATAAACTATCGAAAATCGTAAGTCCTTTTACATTTTTATACTGATAAAATACTTCGGCTTGTATCGAGTGTAAAATCATTTGACGTGCTCCAATTCGTACAATACTTATTTTCTCCGGTTTTAAATCAGGATTATTTAAAAGGTAATCCTTATACCTATAAATATAGTAATATTGGTCGGGTCTATAATTGTTATTAATGGGGTTTTGCGTTGACATTTGAAAATCGGCGAAAACTTGCGTAGTTCGGGTAACCAAATAATCAATTTTTACGTGGGGCAGATAATTCAAAGCAGGTTTGTAATCGGTGAAAGCTGTTGAATTCACAGTAGTCTGTTTCGGATTTACTAAATATGGAGTTATGCCTGTTCCAGTTTCTATTGAAGTTGGGTCCGTGATTTCCTCCCCACGATAATTATACCATGTATCGCCATTTCGATATCCTTTAATCGCAATTGGATTCAGAATATCGTCAACATAAACCACATAATCTTGACCGATATTAGCAGGATGTGTGCCTAAATTTGTTACCTCTTTGGCAGTTTTTGCTTCAAACAAAAGATAGGGATCTTTCAACACGGGCTGACTGGCATCATATCTATCGAGGCGAAAGCCAAGGGTGAACGTCAACCTTTTTCCGATATAGGCGTATTGGAGATAAGCATCAAAGTAATTGGGTTTGAAAGCTCCAATGTTGCGTGAGAAGTAGCCATTGGTGCCTTTATCACTAAAAAAATCATATTTATCGTTGGTTTTCAATTTCTTTCCGGTGTAGTCGTAGCCAAAATACTGAACATAACTGTCGCCATAGTTTAATAACTCGCCGGCACTAAACATGTCTAAGCTAAATGTTTCGGGAGCATAGCTATATACATCAATCCAATCAGTACCGTTCACTGCCAAACCTAACTTTTTGCGCAAGTTCTTATCAAAATATGATTGCTCTCCAACATTATATCCATAATCATACATAATAGTATCCATAAAAACACCATAATCGTCATACACAAGGTGTGGATTAAAAAAATCGAGATGTAAATGTTGGTTTGTTACAAGGCGCGCCTTATGCCAAAGTTGGACGGGCTTGAGTGTGTAAGAAGACGAAGAAGTTCTGTCCAGTTCGAAACCAAGCATGAAATGATGCGCGTTTTTGTAATCGAACGTAATTTGCGCCTTGGGATTCAAACGGCTGAAATCGCTTTTACGATATTCATCGTATGGCATACCGACATTATTGTACAAATTATAAACCGAATTATCCCAATCCAATACCCCATTAATCAGACCTCCTCCACGCGGTATAAAAATTAAACTAGTCACGTCTTCGTTGGAAGCGGACTGAAAATCATAGTAATTCTCGGTATAATTAGCAAGAATTGGGTTTATATCCGAAGGTTCGAAGCTTACTAAAGTATCGGCATTGCCATTTTGCAGATAAGCGGTAAGTCCCGTAAATGGGTCGGTTCCATATTCATACGTTCGAGTTCGGTATGTCGTAAATTTCCCGACATAACCATAATCAAAGAACTTATCTTTATGTTGAGGGCTTTGCTGTAAATAATTATTTTTGGTGTAGTTGACTTGTATGAAATATCGCGCTTTCGCATTGCTGTTGATGTTGAAATTGTGTTCGAAGCGGATGTAGTTGTTGAAATTTCGTTCTTTTATTTCGGGATTCCTATCAGAGTTAAACATAGAATTCTCATAAACGTCCAGTCTTCTGTTGGTGAGATTCATGTAGGAACCTAAAGTGAGTTCACTATTCTTACCTATCGGAAAAGCAAGCTTAATATAAGGATTGAACGAATTGCAGTCGGTATTTTGCTTGAGCGATGATTTCGTTAGATTATCATTGGTGATAAATTCTGTAGTCTTGTAGGTCCCTGACCACTTTACTATTGGAATCAAAGGGTTTTCGTTAAGTTGCGTGAGTTTTTCGTTGTTAACAGAGGTAACGCCTATGTAAGAAGGTGTAGGGTCTTTGGTGAAATTCAGATTTCCTGCGATAAGTATGGATGGTTGAAGGTTTTTGTTTTTATACATAAATTTCAGAAACGACATGGGGCTGTTGAAGGTAAAATACAGTCCTTTCTGATTCATGCTGAAGTTTATATTTGTAGTGAAATCGCTCAGGATATTGATGTCGAAGGTGGGTTTGGTGGGTGCTTGCAAAGACAATACATCCACAATGCCCGACAAGTTATTTCCAAATTCAATCGGACTGATACCATCAAATTGAGTATAACTCTCGATGGCACTTTTGGGAAACATGGAGATATCATTTATGAGCATCCCATCAATATATGAGTTATCGCCTAAGGAAGATAAGCCTTGTGTTTTGTAGGATGCGCCGTAATAAACAGCCGATGAATTGAAGAGCCTAAGTTTATTTATATCTGAATAAGACGTATGCTCAATAGTTTTTTTATTCAACGATTTGTTGAAGAAGATGGCATAATTCTTTTTGGTTTGATTGGTTTCCTTTATAGTGTCTTGGGCTGAAAGCTGCTGAAGGAAAAGAAGGAAGAAACATAAAGTAAAAAGTTTTTTCATAAGCTTTATAAGTATTTATGCATGAAAATAACTAATATTCGCTCATTAGAGATTCGTAGGGAATATGCAATTTATCGTGCAAGTTGCGAATCATTCCTAAGCTTAATTTTCTTTTTTTATTAAGAATCTCAGTAGTTCGGCTTTGGTAGCCAATAATTTTTGCAATATCCGTGCGAGTCAAATTCATTTGATCCATTCTAAATTTAATTGCTTCAATTGGGTCGGGTGCTTCAATTGGGTAGTGCTCCTTTTCGTAGGTATCAATTAAAATGGTGAGCAATTCTGCTTCATCACCTTCTTCGCTATTGGCGGGTGCATCAAATATTTTTTCTAATCGTGATAATGCACGTTGATAGTCCGCTTCATTTTTAATTACTTTTATTGTCATAATTCAAATTTTTTCTGAGTTTATTTTATCATACTCTTGATGCGTTCCAATAAATCTAATAAAAGCCCAATGTCTTGAATAATTAATTTTTACAATGAGCCTATATTTATTTCCGCAAATATTAAATACGACTCTTGAATCACCAATAATACTTGCTTTTGCGTATTCTTCCTTAATTTCTTTTGGAGATGACCATTTAGACTTTTCAGTTTCAGAATACCATGATTTTAAAGCCTCTTTAGCATCATCATGGACTTCCCAAAAATCACGTAAAACACGCTTTGATATCACTCGCATATAAAATATTTCAACAAAGATATAAAATAATTACCAATTTGGTATTATTCGATACTAAAAAAAATCTATACCCCAAAGTCATATCCCTTCAAACCCAATTCATCTGCAAGATTCTTCATTTCTTGTTGCAAGGCGTGATTCAATGGTACACCTTTATCTTTACGCTCCAACCATACCATATATTCTTTCTCACCTGCGGTGAAAATCCGATTCTGCCCTGGCATCTTTTCCGATGCGCGCAGTTCGCGAAGTATTTCTCCGGTGGTATGCTTGAATTCTTCAGGCTCAACAAAAGCATTAATATCAATTGCAATAAAAAAGTGTCCCACAGAATAAGGAATCTTTTTTCCATTGTCAGTACCCATCAACATTTTCATATAGCTTCCGGTTTGCAATGCAGAGGAAAGAATTTCAACCACAGTGGCATATCCATAGCCTTTATAACCGGAGGTCTCCTCCCCTATGCCTCCCAATGGTGTCATAGCCGCTTTTTCGGCAATCAAATCCTTTAAGATTTCATCGGGATTGTTTAACGAATTTCCCTCACGATCCATCACCCAACCATCAGGAACCGTCTTGCCTTCCCGCGCATACACTTCAATCTTGCCGCGTTGACTCACCGAGGTAGCACAATCCAAAAGAAACGGAAAATCTTCATCCGTAGGTAGTGCAAAGGTAAGAGGATTTGTCCCTAACATGTTTTCTACACCAAAGGTAGGTGCAATGGAAGGACGTGCGTTGGTTCCCGAAATGCCAATCATGTTTTCTTTAGCAGCCATCAAAGCATAATATCCGGCAATGCCAAAATGTGATGAATTGCGCACTGCCACCATGCCCATGCCATATTGCTTTGCTTTATCAATTGCCATCTGCATAGCGCGCTTAGAAATCACATGTCCCATGCCATCGTGCCCATCCACCATAGCAGTTGTGGGGCTTTCGCGCACCACTTCAAACTGGGTGATGGGATTCAAAACGCCGCTTTTAATTCGGTCGTAATAAATCGGTTTCAAACGATTTAACCCGTGAGAATCAATGCCAAATTTATCGGCAGTAATCAACACATCAGCACAAATCTTGGCATCATCGAGCGGAACTCCACTCTTGTGCAATACGTCAACCATAAATTGCTCCATGGTAGCAAAATCAAAGTAAACAACATTTTCATGTATCATAAACTATGCGTTTTATTAAGGAAATTTAAAATAAGTCATCAGCAAAACCATAGTTTTGTTTTTGCCCGAATACACAAATTTAATTCTATTATAGTCGGGAGGTACTAAAGATGCACCGATATTATTTGAGAAGCAAAATCCTTCTGTAGGAATATTCAGTTGATTGGAGGCAAGTATGCCGTTTTTATCTTCGTCGTGAAAAGCTGCCATCGAATACACCCCTTTGGGGATAGAATCGAACACCACCGTGCACGTCAATCCGTTTAGCGGCACAATGGCACCCCTAAATGGTTTAGCTCTTTTAGCAAATTCAGAATAACTATTATATAAAGCAATATTTACGTTTCCTTTAGTGCTTTTCAGATTTTTGATAATAATGATAATTTTTCCATGCAAAGAATCATAAGCAGGCACAGAGTCTAAAGGTTTCACTAACGGATTAATTTTTTCTTGTATCGTGATAACGGCTTTGTTAAGATTTTTCTCAACTTGCTGAACTCTTGAGTTGAGGGTATCTGCAATAGCGTTGGGGTTGTTCTGAGCAAAGCCTAAAACAACTGTGAGGTTAAAAACGATATACAAGCAAATTCTACTTCTCAAAATATATAAGATAATTATTTTTTTACAAAAGTATAAAAATTATGCAAATAATCTCAAACCATCATAAGCAAATTCAACATTTTTTGGAAGAAGTGCTGAAATATCCTCATATTTTCCCATCAAATGGCTGATGTGAGTGAGGTAGGCTTTTTTGGGCTTAACATCATCAATCAACTGCAACGCCTGCTCTAAATTGAAATGCGAATAATGATTTTTAATCCTCAAAGCATTCACGATCAAAACATCTAAATTTTGAAGTTTCTCCATTTCTTTTGCTTCAATGCGGCTCACATCGGTCAAGTAAGCCATATTCTTTATCCGAAAGCCAAATATCTTTAAATGGAAATGAAACGCTTCTATCGGTTGGATTGCAATATCACCAATTGTGAATATATTATTTGTAATCACATGCTGATTTATTTGAGGCACGCCCGGATATTTCTCTTCCGAAAACGCATAGCCAAACTCTCTTTTCACTGAATTATGAACTCGTGCACGTGCATACACATCCATGGGACGCTGTTGTTTGTAGTTAAATGCGCGTATATCATCTAATCCTGCAATATGGTCTTTATGGTCGTGTGTAATCAATATGGCATCAAGTTTCGATACCTTTTCGCGCAACATTTGCTGGCGAAAGTCAGGACCGGTATCAATCACCAACACTGTTTCATCAATTTCAATAAGCACAGACGAGCGTAAACGTTTATCGCGCTCATCTGAAGACTGGCAGGTGCTACATTCACATGCAATTATCGGAACTCCTTGAGAGGTTCCTGTTCCTAAAAAAGTTATTTTCATAAATACAAATTAACGCTTTTTCATTAAATTATTGTAATTTTACGGCAAAATTATTTTTTATGGAAAACCTTTTTCAAAAAATCAATGCAAAGAAATTAGATTTTAATGCTTTCGAATTATTAGATGACGCCTGGATGCTGGTTACGGCAGGCGTCAAAAACAATTGCAACACCATGACAGCCTCCTGGGGAGGATTCGGTATCTTATGGAACAAAACCGTTGCTTATGTGTTTATCCGTCCAACACGCTACACGTTTCAGTTTTCTGAGAAATATGAAGGCATGACGCTTTCTTTTTTCACCGAACACTATCGTGAAGAATTGAAATTTTGTGGCGCACATTCGGGCAAAGATATTGAAAAGATACATAAATGTGGTTTCACCAAGTTCGAGACAGCATCGGGAGCTATTGGTTTCAGTGAAGCTTGGTTGATATTGGAATGTAAGAAACTTTCTTATCAGGATATCAATCCAGAAAACTTTTTAGATATGAAAATAAATAACAACTATCCGAAAAAAGATTATCATAGAATGTATATATGCGAAATCACAAATTGCTATCTCAAACAATAGTTTCGTGCTTGTATATAAATTCCGTAAAAATTACTTATCCATAAAAATACTAAAACCTAAATATCTCGGTTTTCTACTGTAAAGCAGTCAAACCAAATCAAAGAACGACTATGTTAGCATCCTTACGAATTTATCTTTTGAAATTAGACCAAAAGAAAGCGTTTGCCAAAACCAAACGTTCCAAAGCGCTTATCGGTATTGACCAAGCAAAATCTATCGGAATACTTTATATGGTTGGTGATGAAAAAGATTATATAGTTGCAACAAATTTGTTCGGAGGTTTGCAACAGATGAAAAAAGAAGTACGCACCTTGGGTTTTATTGATTTACAAGATTTGCCCCATTACTGCTATCCTCGCCTATCGTTCGATTACATTAGCAAACCAACAATGAACTGGTATAAAAAACCTCATGGCGATAAAATTAGAGACTTTATGAACAAAGATTTTGATATTTTATTGAATCTTGATACAACACAAAATCCTTCCCTCACCTACGTTTACGCATTGTCGAAAGCCAAGTTTAAAATAGGAATAGAATCCCCCATCAACAAAGAATTCTCCGACCTGATGATTTCCACAAAAAGCACGGTAGATCTCCCCAATTTGTTTGAATATATGATAAACTATATAAAAATGTTTACGGAGAAAAAATAGGGAATTACCTATTTGAATATCATCATAGTTACCTATAATGATTATTTCTGCATAAGCCCAGAAACCATGAACCTGTTTGAGTTCATTTTCCATGAGAAATCTACTATTTTGAAATCTCTTACTTATGGATTGTCATAATTGATAACATCAAATTGTTAAAAAATTCTGCGTTAATAATCATAAAAATAGTTTCAGTGCTAATAAAATTTAGTAATTTTGCCGCCAATAAAACTTATTTATCAATTAAAATAAAAAGTCGTGGACTTATTTGAAAAAATACTAAAAAATTATGGTCCTTTAGGTCAATACTATAAGCAAGGACATGGATACTTTTTCTTTCCAAAATTGGAAGGAAGGATTTCGAACAAAATGATGTTTAGAGGCAAAGAACACCTTTGCTGGAGTTTGAACAATTATTTGGGATTAGCTGATCATCCCGAAGTGCGCAAGACAGACGCCGAAGCTGCTGCCGAATGGGGTTTTGGAACTCCGATGGGCGCTCGTATGATGTCGGGGCAAACCGATTATCATGAACAACTGGAACGCGATTTGGCTGCTTTCGTAGGAAAAGAATCTGCGTATCTGCTGAATTTCGGCTATCCGGGTATGGTTTCTATCATTGATGCTATGGTGGATCGTCATGATGTCATCGTGTATGATGCCGAAGCACATGCCTGCATTCTTGATGGTTTGCGCTTGCATTTAGGCAAACGTTTTGTGTATCCGCATAGCAATATGGAAGCCTTGGAAAAGAATCTGCAAAGAGCCACAAAAATTGTGGAACAGACCGGTGGCGGCATTATGGTGATTACCGAAGGCGTTTATGGCATGGTGGGCGATGTGGCTAAGTTAAAAGAAATAGTTGCTTTGAAAGAAAAGTATCAATTCCGTTTGTTGGTGGACGATGCGCACGGTTTTGGCACGATGGGCGCCACAGGTGCAGGCACGGGCGAACATTGCGGTGTGCAGGAAGGCATTGATATTTACTTTGCCACGTTCGCGAAAGCGATGGCGATGATAGGCGG
>CAIWVT010000480.1 GCA_903916135.1 uncultured bacterium | reverse complement strand
GCCGACATCACTGCACCAGTTTATTCCTATTGGCCCAATGATTATGGCTTGTATAATATGGCTGGCAATGTAGCTGAATGGGTAATGGATGTTTACAGACCATTATCATTTGAGGATGTAACAGATTTTAGACCTTTCAGAGGCAATCTATTTCAAACACAAATGCGCGATAATGATGGCGTATTGGAAGATAAAGACAGCTTAGGTCGCATCAAGATGCGCGATGTAACGGTTGAAGAAAGCAAAGACAGAAGAAACTATCGCCAAGCTGATAACAAAAACTTTTTAGATGGTGATTACACCTCTTATTTAATACAAGGTGATGATTGGGCTACACCACCAGACAATGCAGAAACAAAAAACGGCATGTATGATTATGGTAATACCTCTATGATTAACGATAAAGCTCGTGTTTACAAAGGAGGTTCATGGAAAGACAGACAATATTGGATAAGCCCCGGTAACCGCAAATTCCTTGATGAAAACCTTTCTACGGATTATATTGGCTTCAGATGCGCAATGACTCGCGTTGGTAGCCCTGTAGGAAAATTCTAATTTATTCTTTCTATTTTCGAGAACCCCATTTACTTTGTAAGTGGGGTTTTTACTTATTTTAATCTTTTATTTCTACCCAATGAAAATAGACGAATTATACCAACTTTTTTTACAGCATCCTGTTATTTGTACTGACACCCGTAATATTCAAAAGGATTCTTTATTTTTTTGTTTGAAGGGCGAAAACTTTAATGGAAACAAATTTGCTTTACAATCTCTTGAAAAAGGAGCTTCTTTTGTGATAGTTGATGAGAAGCAAGCCATAGAAGTTGACCGAATTATTCTTGTTGATGATGTATTAAAAACATTACAAGATTTAGCCACTATTCACCGTAATCATCTTAAAGTACCAGTTATTGGAATTACGGGCAGTAATGGAAAAACAACAACAAAAGAGTTGGTGTTAGAAGTTCTATCAAAAAAGTATAAAGTGTTTGCAACTCAAGGGAATTTCAACAATCATATCGGTGTACCCCTATCCGTTCTGCAAATTACACCTGATATCGAAATAGCTATTATCGAAATGGGGGCAAATCATGTTGGAGAAATTGAATCATTATGCAAAATTTCACAACCGGATTTTGGATTAATTACCAATATAGGTAAAGCCCACTTAGAAGGTTTCGGTTCGTTTGAAAATGTGATTAAAGCTAAATCTGAGCTTTTTAAATTTATTGAACAACGTCAGTGTATGGTTTTTATTAATAATAATAATTCTATTCTTAAAACTCAAGCAGCAAGCCTTCAACAATTCTCATACGGCACCAACCAATATTCCAATATCCATGTAACATTTATTGTAGCCAATCCTTATGTAAAATTGTACTGGGAGAACAAAAAAACCATCATTGAGTCGAAACTTATTGGTAAATATAATTTTGAAAACTTATTGAGCGCTATTGCAATTGGTGAGTATTTTAATGTAGAAACATCACAGATTAAAGAAGCTATAGAGAATTATGAAGCTAAAAACTCCCGTTCGCAATTTGTAGAGAAAAAAAGCAATACTATCATTTTAGATGCCTATAATGCAAACCCAACTAGCATGATGGTTGCCTTGGAGAATTTTAATTTGATGAAATCGGTAAACAAAATTGTCATGCTTGG
>CAIWVT010000479.1 GCA_903916135.1 uncultured bacterium | reverse complement strand
CCGTACCTCTGGTCGGGAGCGACTCTGTGGTTAAAAAAGAAAACAACCATAGAACAATTTAACAATAAAACAATCTTCCGTGTACCTCTGTGTTTTTCCTCTGTTAACTCTGTGGTTAAAAAAGAAAACAACAATTGAACAATCCAACCATATAACCATAAAAAAAGCCTACCCTTTCGAGTAGGCTTTCTAACCTAAAAATTCAATTCCATGGCAAGGAATTAAACCATCTATAATTAAAACTATTTTAGCTAGTCTTTATTGTATCTTTATACGCCTTTATTAAATCCATTCAATTATCAGTTCCAATTCATCGGTGGTGCTGAGGTTGCGGATGATGAGGAACGGATCGGTTGGATTGTGGAGGGTTGCAATTTCCACTTCGGCTTCGTCGTCGGGTAGCACGGTGATGAAAGTGGGTTTTGCTTCCATATCGTCGAGGCTCGCCGTGGTGCCGATTTGGGCAATGCCATTACTATTGTTGATGAAACGGGCGGTTTTACCCACTATGTTGGTCAAGCCGGAATCTTTCACTTCTTCGGGAGCTACCACCACGCTGAATTCATCATCGGTATTATCTTCCATGGGTTTGTGAGTGTGAGGAAACAAAATGCTAGTGTCGAAAAATTCGCGCACCACTTGTGGGTTCTGAAAATTGAGTGCCGCAAGCGTAAGCAAAGTGAAATATAATTGATCTTCAAACGCAACTCGTGCAATGTTGCCAAGGTCTTTATCTGATTTTACAGTAACTTTCTTAGCCGTTTGTGATGACAATCCATTCAAATAATTGGTCTTAATAGTAGTGTAGTCCGTAACCATTTGAGCCGTCAACACGCCGCCCTGATACGTAGTGAGTCCTTCGATGATACGCGAAATAAGCAATTCAAAATCCTCTCTGCTGATATTATTAAACTCGGTTAATCCTTCAGGAAAAAATTCGAGATATTCGGGTTTATCTTTATAATATTTTGATGTGATAACCATATAATCGCGATGAATTTTTTGTTCGAACAGTGTTACGATGCCATCCAAAAATGATGTTCTGCCTTTTTGTTGAGCCAAATGAGTATCTTGTCCTATAACATATTGGTTTAAATCGGCGAAAATCGCTTGCAAGGCAGCAATCAACGTATCGTACTGACCTTCCGTGTTTTTTGCTATCAAAGCATTGATAACACTCAAACCGAAAATGCGTAATCTTTTCTTTGTGATACGCTTGCTGCGAAAAATGTTTTTCAAAATATACTTTAAAATATCCATGATTTTAGTGTTTAGTTTAACGTGAATTAATTTGGATGCAAAGATACACATTTTTTCATATAAAAAAATAGTTTTTGCAAAATTTGACAATTAGTAGAAAAAAAATTTTTCATGCTTTGCTGAATTTGACGAAGTGTGGTAAAAAAGTTTTTCATGCTTTGCTGAATTTGACGAAGTGTGGTAAAAAAGTTTTTCATGCTTTGCTGAATTTGACGAAGTGTGGTAAAAAAGTTTTTCATGCTTTGCT
>CAIWVT010000478.1 GCA_903916135.1 uncultured bacterium | reverse complement strand
TAGCATCATCAATAATAGCGCAATACAAGATTTGTCCAATATAAAAGCATGGTGGAATTACAGTTCCAATCGTCCAGTTGGTTATTTTACTTTTGCTGTTAATTACCATTATGGTCAGTTAAATGTATGGGGTTATCATCTTGTTAATCTAATTATTCACCTTTCCACAGCTTGCATAGTTATGTGGCTTACCCAACTAATCTTTTCAACTCCTGCATTGAAAGATTCTCCAATTAGTAAACACAAAAAAACGCTTGCTTTATTAACTGCTTTGCTATTTGTATCTCATCCTTTGGCTACTCAATCCGTAACCTATATTGTTCAGCGCATGGCTTCTATGGTAGCTATGTTTTATCTTCTTTCTATTGCACTTTATGTAAAGGGGCGTCTGTTAGAAAAAGGAGGTACCAAGTACTTTTGGTTTGTAGGGGCATTAGTTTCTGCTGTTTTAGCCTTGCTAACAAAAGAAAATGCTTACACACTTCCGTTTGCGATTATGCTTGTTGAGATATTCTTTTTACAAAGAAAGAAGTTTGTTATAAATTTCAAGGACTATCGAATCATATTAGTGATCATTGCATTTCTCAGTATAATTATCCTAATGTTTTACAGATTTTCTTTAAACATTTTTAATTCGATACCTCCTAAAAATGGCAACGATTATACCATAACCTCCACAAATTATCTCCTGACACAATTCTCTGTTATTGTAAAATATATTCAGCTTTTATTCCTTCCAATTAATCAGAGCGTAGATCATAATATTCCCCTTTCAACTTGTTTTTTCGAGATCAGAACTCTATTAAGTTTTCTTTTTCTTCTCTCCTTAGTCATTTTGGCAATACTTCTTTTTAAAAGAAATCGCCTTGTTTCTTTTGGCATTTTTTGGTTTTTTCTCACATTAATAATAGAATCGAGTATCATTCCTATTGATGATATCATATTCGAACATCGTACTTATCTTCCTTCATTTGGTTTTTTTCTTATTCTTAGCTCAATCATTTACATATTATTTTGGAAAAAGAATAAGTACCTCGCTCTGTCAATTTTCCTTTCATTAATTCTATTGAATTCCGTTCTAACATTTCAAAGAAATAAAATATGGAAGGATGATATCACACTTTGGAACGATGTGATATCAAAATCCCCTGAGAAACCCAGACCTTATGTTGTTCGAGGTTTTGTGAATTACAATCTTGGGCAAATGGATAATGCAATATCCGATTTTTCAAAAGCAATCGAATTAAATCCAAAGTATAAAGATGCTTACAACAACCGTAGTATCGCCTACTGCCAACGCAACCAGTTTGATAAAGCCATCGGAGATTACACCAAAGCGATTGATCTTGACCCGCTATATACCGCAGCATATTATAACCGTGGCATTGCTTATGAGAATCTAAAACAATGGGATAAAGCATTGATTGATTTTACCAAAGCCATTGAATTGAACCCAATATATGCCGAAGCATATTGCAATCGAGGCGTTGCAAATCGAAATTTAGGAAATGTTGAGAATGCCATTGCCGATTATTCAAAAGCAATTGAAATTAACTCTACCTACAACGTTGCCTATTCAAATCGTGGAATTGTTTATGATAAACTTGAGAAATGGGATAAGGCAATTTCTGATTACACGAAAGCAATAGAGCTGGACCCCAAAGTCGCCAATGTGTATTATAATCGAGGAAATTCTTATTCGAAAAAGGGTGAGTGGGATAAAGCCATTAACGATTATTCAAAGACAATTGAAATTGATTCCAAATTTGCTAAAGCTTATTACAACCGCGCTAATATTTACGTCAAACTTGAACAATGGGATAACGCTATAAGTGATTACACCAAAACGATAGAAATTAACCCGGAAGATAAACTTGCTTACTCTAATCGAGAATTTGCTTACTCGAAATTGAATAATAAAGATAAAAAGCGATGAGGTATTGCTACCTTATATAAACAAAAGAATAATCCTTTATCATTACATGGTTCAAAACAAATCAAACTAATAAAATGAACAAAAAACAAATA
Source organism: uncultured bacterium (assembly GCA_903916135.1). Classification (GTDB taxonomy): domain Bacteria; phylum Bacteroidota; class Bacteroidia; order Bacteroidales; family CAIWKO01; genus CAIWKO01. The sequence continues at coordinate 1,654 of CAIWVT010000478.1, read as the reverse complement.
AAAAATACAAAACAACCGAAACTTCTTCATAAAAAAGGCATTCAAATAGATAAACCATATAAAAGCTTCAAATATGCTAACCTATTTGGGATAGCAATTATTATACTTTTGGGAATTATCATCTATTCCAATTCCTTCAATTGTTCATTCCATTTTGACGATGCCAGTAGTATTGTTGGAAATAAAGCAATCCAAAATTTGTCAGACATAAAAGCATGGTGGAATTATAGTTCAAATCGTCTTATTGCTTATTTTACTTTTGCAGTTAACTATCATTATGGTCAGTTGAATGTTTGGGGTTACCATGTTGTCAATTTAATTATCCACCTTATCACTTCATGTATAGTTGGGTGGCTGACCTTACTAATCTTCTCTACCCCAGCACTGAAAGATAATCCAATAATTAAGCATAAGAAAGTATTTGCCTTTTTTGTGGCGATACTTTTTGTTTCACATCCATTGGCAACGCAAAGTGTAACCTACATTGTACAGCGATTGGCTTCTTTGGTAGCGATGTTCTATCTTCTTTCCCTTGCCTTTTATGTAAAAGGACGTTTGTCGGGAAAAGGGATTACTAAGTACTTTTGGTTTGCAGGGGCATTAGTTTCTGCTGTTTTGGCATTGTTCACTAAAGAAAATGCTTATACACTTCCGTTTGCTGTTTTGCTTTTTGAGATATTCTTTTTACAAACAAAAAAACGTAAGATAAATTTTAAAGACTATCGTGTACTACTATTAGTAGTGGCTCTTTTATGTATTTTGGTTCTGATATATGTAAAATTCTCATTAAACATATTCAAACCGATCTCACCAACTCAGGGGAATACGAATACTATTACCTCATTAAATTACCTTTTTACTCAATTTAGTGTAATTGTTAAGTATATTCAGCTTTTATTTCTTCCCATAAATCAGAATGCCGACTACGATTTTCCAATCGCAAATAGTTTTTTCGGGATAAGAACATTTTTAAGTTTCCTATTCCTTTTATCCTTGATTGGACTGGCAATATTCCTTTTCAAAAGAAATAGAGTTATTTCATTCGGAATCTTTTGGTTTTTCATCACTTTGGCAATTGAATCGAGTATTGTGCCCATTGATGATGTGATTTTCGAACATCGTACCTATCTTCCTTCTTTTGGCTTTTTTCTTGCTATTATTACGTTGATATACATTCTATTATGGAATAAATATAAGTACGTTGCCATATCTATGCTAATGTTAGTAATTGTAACAAACTCCTTCCTGACCTTTAATAGGAATAAAGTTTGGAAGGATGAAGTGTCCATTTGGAGTGATGTTGTCTTAAAATCTCCAAATAAAGCAAGACCATTTGTTAACCTTGGCAATGCATTAAAGAATATAGGGCAATTGGATGTAGCAATAGAAGATTATACGAAAGCAATTCTTATTAATCCGAAATTTTCTGATGCCTATTACAATCGTGCCGTAGCTTATGATAAACTTAGTCAGTGGGGAAAAGCAATAACTGATTATTCCAAGACACTTGAAATCAACCCTAAATATTTAGAGGCATATAATAATCGTGGTGCTGATTATGGTAAACTTGAAAAATGGAATGAGGCTATAATAGATTACAATGCAGCGATTAAAATAGATTCAAATAATGCGATGCCGTATTACAATTGCGGTA
>CAIWVT010000477.1 GCA_903916135.1 uncultured bacterium | reverse complement strand
TTGAAATCAGTGAACATTACAGTAACTTCATCAAACCGTTTTGCTTTTGCCGTTCCGTAAATTTTCAGTTCTTCAGCAGTTTCATAAGGGAGAATATTCAACAGCAGATCTTCGGATTTCTTTTTTGCAGCATCGAGAAGTTTATTTAATCTCTTCTGATTTCGATAATTCCTATAAATAAGTAAAGAGACAATTAATAGAAATGCACCCCCTCCGGCCATCATATTGCGTTCATTTTTACGCTGCCGGAGTTGAATATCCCTTTTTTCATTATCCAGTTTGATCTGATATTCAAGCCACAGAGTGTTTGCCTTTTCTCTGTTTAAAAAAACAGAAATATTCTTATTGAGCCAATTGTTTTTCTCGGAATAGTAATAAGCATGCGAAAAATCTCCTGATAAAGCATATAGAACACAGAGTTGCATGGATGCTGTCAGCATAAACTCCATTTTTCCAAACCATGGTTCAGCTTCTGCAAGCTGGTATGCTTGTAAAAAATTAGAAATCGCTTCCTCAGTCCTACCAATGCGCCGTAAAAACTGACCGAATCTGTTATAGAAATTAGATTGGAAAAGGAGGTTGGGGTTGGTACGGATCAGTTGCTCCGCCAGTGTGAAATAATAATATGCTGAATCGTACTGGCACTCCTGATCCTTGAAAAAAGCCTTGAGCCGGTAATAAGTTCCGATATCATTAACTGCCAGCATTTTGAGTTCCTCAGGATATTTTATATTATAAACGCGGTATAATTCATCCATCTTTTCAGCCTCAAGAAGATGTGTTCGATATAGGGCAAATTCAAAATTTTTCAGGCGGATATTGTTTGTTCTTATACTATAATCAATTACCTGTTCAACATTTTTTTCATTGAGTAAATTGCTATTCCTACAGATAATAACGTGCTTTTGATTCTGTGACCACATGAGTTCAGTGGAATCAACAGAGCGGTTATTTGCAATTATAACTTGTTGTTTTTGTTTATATTCAATGGCTTTATCTAGCGTTTTTATCATACTATAGTAATATGATAATTGATCATAACATTTTTTCAATAATTTTTTATGATTGATATCTTCTGATAAATTCTGTGCGGTGAGGAAATAATTTAACGCATCCATCATTTTTAATTTGCCTTCCAGGCTCATCCCGATGTCAATGTAACTCTCTATTGTAAAAGTTTGGTTATTCAACTTCTCGGCCAATACTAATGCTTTCTCACTATACACAGCAGAGCTATCGTAACACCTTCGGGATAAATAAATCGCAACCAAATTATGCAAAGTCCGCCATTCCTGGTCCACCATCGCAAAAATATGACATAAACTCACGGCCTCTCCAGCATAGACAAGCGCCTTTTTATAATGCACGTCCAAATCTATCGATTCGATATAATTGTTCAATGCATTCACTTTAAGTAAAGGACTGCTATTTTTTTCAGCAATCCGGATAGCGATATCGCATATACTATCAGCAAGTTTATCGTTGTCAAAAAAATTTGTGCTGATTGATGCCAGGTTTGAAAGCAAACGGATTTTAACGCTATCGATATTCGTCTTTTTATATTCAATCCACAGATTTTTACTTCGAACAAAAGCATCTGGCTGTGCTATTAATGTATTGGATGAGAAACATAGGATAAAAAAGAAAAAAAATGACCTGCGGATGCAAATATGAAGGTTCATGCCTATTAAAATTATTGAAATTCTAACCGTTATATTGACTTTTCTGTCATTTTCTAGAAACATCGAATTTAGTATAAAATTCCTATATTTACTGCGAATATCAACGAATTTTATCTAACCCTCTAAATTTAAACGCCATGAAAAACAAATTTACTTGGATAATTGTGACATTTTTACTTGGTATCCTTATCGGAGGAACAATAGTTTGGTTTTGCTGCTGCTGTTGTTGTTGCAAAAAGAGCTGCGATCAGCATTGTCAGATGTTAAAAAAACCGCTTTCTTTGAAAACGGAGCCGAAACTGATTGATGTACCTACTGCAAACAATTATTTTCATACT
>CAIWVT010000476.1 GCA_903916135.1 uncultured bacterium | reverse complement strand
TGTAGACCTGGTTCCTTTCCAAATTTTTTCAGTTTCTTTTGAGCCGAATGATTTTATCATGCTACCGAATTACGATACTAACGTCAAAGGTAAGTATATTTTATTCGAAAACCAAATTTTCTTTATTAATGCAGCCTAACGTCCCTGCCGGCAGCCGCAGTGCGGGTTTTAGAAGTTTTTATATTTGTTTTACGTTTTCATATTCATGAGACACCAGGTTCCTTACCACCTGCCCCGCATTGAGGCTGCCGGCATGTTATAGGCAGCCAATTTTAGTCTTTATTGTTATGCCAATCAGGAAGTTTTTGAATTTATCAAAATATCTTTTTCTTATTTTGGCCTCGACATCCGTGGGAAAATCTGAATTTTTCCAGTATTATAATTCAATTACAGTAGTCATTAATAAATTGGTAAATCTCTGTATCTCCCAATTCACCAGCTTTACTCCAATCTAAACATCCTTCATTTAATTGACCTAAATTTATTTTTGCAGCCCCACGATTGCGATAAGCTTCCGTATAATATGGATCAATCTGAATTGCCTTTGTATAATCGCTTATTGCTCTAAGATAGTCCTTTTTGCCATTCCTTATATTACCTCGCCAATAATAATACGTTGCTTCTGTGGGTTTTAGCTGTATTGCGATCGTATAATCCGCAACGGCCCCACTGTCATCATTAATGAAAGCTTTTGCTCTTCCTCTTTCATAATATAACTTTGACTCCTTTGGATTAAATTGAATACTTTTAGTTAAATCTGCAATGGCACCTCTATAATCTTGGAGCTCTTTTTTGGCATCTGCTCTGAGGTAATAAATAACATCAAATTTGGGATCAATTAGTAGGCATTTTGTACATGCTTCTATTGCACCACTGTAGTCGGAGATTAATTCTTTCGATAAAGCGAGCATAAGACAATAATTCAAATTATTTGGATCAAGTTCAGCAGCCATAGCATAACATGCAACTGCATTCACATGATCTTTTAGACTGTCTTTTTCCCTGCCTCGTTTAAAGAACTGTTCGGCTGTTTGGCCATATCCTATTGAGGTTATTATCATCATGGTCAATAAACAAAACGTTTTATTCATAATCCTTAGTTTTTAAGGTTTCTGTTCAATTTCTAAAATTGAAAAACCAGTTTAGTAAGACTTTCAATAAAAGCACTTTTTTATTGACAATATTCCTTAATTAACTCATACGCGTACTTAATCCCTAACTCTCCGGCTTTACTTAAATCCTTACAACCTCCATCTTGCATTCCTTCAGCAATTTTTATCACACCTCTCTTTAAATAAGCTTCTGAATACTTCGGATCAATCACAATAGCTTTAGTAAAGTCGGTAATAGCACCTCTAATGTCTTTGATGCCATATTTTGCTGAACCTCTTAGGTAATAATATGGTGCATACTTTGGGTCAATCTCAATTGCCTTAGAAAAATCTGCAATTGCTCCTCTATTGTCTTCCAAACTAGCCTTTATTTTTCCTCTGCCATAATACGCTTCATCAAACTTGGGGTTAATTTCAATAGCCTTTGTTAAATCGGTAATACCTCCTCTAAAATCATGTTGAATTCCCTTTGCTATTCCTCTGTTATAATATGCCTCGCAATAATTGGGGTTTAGCTCTAAAGCTTTTGTATAGTCTTCAATTGCTCCTATCAAGTCATGAAGGGAACCCTTGGCTACTGCTCTGGTGAAATACGCGTGAACATGTTTTGGGTTAATCTCTAAAGCCTTAGAATAGTCGGAAATTGACCCTCGGAAATCCATAATGCTATCCTTTGCAAGACCTCGGTTAAAATACTCCTCTGCTGTTTGACTATGTGCAGATGAAGTTATGATAAAAATGAAAAATAAAGAAAAAATCCTTTCCATGATGTTTTTTTGGATTTATTTTATTTCTATACCAGAAGTGTTTATATTACAGATTGGAAGAGTGAAACAAAATAATTATTACATAAATTAATTTTCATGTAATACGTGTTTTTTGCCGTTTCAATGAATAAATAACAGCTTTACGATACAGCCCACATTGTCGTCTTACAGCTCGTCATAGGCAGGAAACATCTATATTTTTAGCTTATTTTCAAGTGTTTAGCTTGTCAATGACAAATAATTTATTAATCATCACCAAGTTTGGATTTAGAAATTCCGTGATTCTTTCTAGTGCCACGTTCAAGTTCAAGGTTTGCAAATGGTAACGGAAGAGAGGGATCAAATAATTTTTTTAATGTACTCTCAGAAACTTGTGATACGAATTGTCTCATTATTTTTTTCTCCGTGTCTTCAGGATGTTGACAAGGAATATAATGAACAAAAAGGTCATTTAGAATTTTTAGCGTTTTAATCCAATGACCACCAGCGTGAGGTTTCCTCTCACCAAGTTCTGTGTCATAATATTGATTTAACCTTCCTTTCAGTCCTTTTCCACTTTTCGTTTGTCCAATGTAAAGAATATTCTCATCTGGTAACCAAAAGGAATCCAATCTTAACTTTAATTTTTCAACAGTTGCGGGAGTACCATCTACTTTTATTGTCGGCACTTTTTTTATCCAAAATTTTAAAATATTCTCATCAATTGGAGCATTGGTAATTAATGATAGATTAGATTTTGGATCTTTAGACGTTGAAAGAAAATAAATTCCTATAGAAGAAGACTCAACCTCGCTATTCCATTTTGTGACCCTTAGCCTTCCAGCAGATAATCCCACAGATTCTACAAGTTGATTGATTGATGATGCCATAGTATAAGTTTTAATGTTCGTTTCTTATTGGTTGCCTATAACGTGGCGCCGGCAGCCGCATGTGCGGTTTTAGAAGTTTATAACTCTCTTTTTCGTACTCATGTCCAGTAAATTCAACAATCTTTCCTGACCATCATGTGCAGCTTTGCGGCTGACGGATTGTTATCAAAAGGCATTCATTTTGTAAAATTAGTAAAGAACGAT
>CAIWVT010000475.1 GCA_903916135.1 uncultured bacterium | reverse complement strand
CTGTTTTTTTTTTCAGAAAAAAGACTGAACCTGTCATTGTGCTTCAATTTATATCCTCTAATCATATCATAAATAGAAATAAGTATTACATAATAGTACAAATCCTCTACATTTAAATGAATGATTATATTTATTATAAAATATATATTGAAATGAGTATTTTAGTTATAGAAATAGAGATAAAACATCAAAATATCGAAATTATTATTATCAGAAAAATCTGTTGAGAGGTTTTTATTATAGAATATATTGAAAGAATAAACGTGAAAATTTTTGCCATAAGCTCCTTTTTTCTCTAAAAATATGTATTTTTGTAAAAAAAACGAAATCCTTTGACCAACAGAAGCAAAAAAAGTGCCCTAAAAGTGCAACAAGGCGTTGCCCAACCCTCGTCCATCAATAGCGATGCGCTGCAACAAATACGCCAAAACAAAACCGCTGCCCTTTCAACGGCGCAATTAATTGACGGCATCCTTGCGGGCAACATCCCACTGCTGAGCAAAGCCATCACACTCATCGAAAGCACCCTTCCACTGCATCAGATGCAAGCGCAGGTGGTGCTCGCGGCATGTTTACCTCATGCGGGAACGTCTATGAGGGTAGGCATCACGGGCGTGCCGGGCGTTGGCAAAAGCTCGTTCATCGAAGCCTTAGGCTCACATTTGACTGCAAAAAACCATCGCGTGGCTGTGTTGGCGATTGACCCAAGCAGCTTACGCACCAAGGGCAGCATCCTTGGCGACAAAACCCGCATGGAATCTTTGGCTGCCGATGCGCGTGCCTACATTCGTCCGTCGCCGGCTTCGGGCACTTTGGGCGGCGTCGCCAAAAAAACTTGGGAGAGTATCATCCTGTGCGAGGCTGCCGGATTCGACACCATCTTTGTGGAAACGGTCGGCGTGGGACAATCCGAAACTTTGGTGCATTCCATGGTTGATTTTTTTCTATTACTGATGATGCCTGGTGCCGGCGACGAGCTGCAGGGCATCAAACGCGGCATCATGGAGATGGCTGATGCCATCGTCATCAACAAAGCCGACGGCAACAACATTGCCCGTGCCAATGCCGCCAAAATGGACTATCAGAACGCACTTCACCTGTATCCGCCTTCCAATTCGGGATGGATTCCGAAGGTGATGCTTTGTTCGGCTTTGGAAAATACGGGCATCGAAGAGGTGTGGAACGTCGTGTTTGACTATTTAAAATGTACTACCCTTAATATGTATTTTGTACAAAATCGTAACGACCAAAACCTCCAACTTATGCACCAAGCTTTGAAGGATTTGCTCCTGACGGATTTTTATCAAAATGAAGAAATCAAAGCAAACATCCAAGAAATTGAGCAAGAAATTCATCAAAAGAAAATCTCTGCCTACAATGCTGCGCAAAGCTTGAGCGATTTGTATCATACGCTTTTGAAGAGTACCACAAATTTTGTCTCCAATTTATAGCCACAGATTCACAGATTAGTAGAAAAATAAAAGTATGCAAGAAAAATCTGTGAATCTGTGGCAACTTTTTTCCAATTTAAAATCTGTGAATCTGTGGCAACTTTTTCCACCAAAGGAGATTTCTTCATTTTTCATTATATCTGTGGGTTGTCCACTTTATTTTCGCAATCAACAATTTATTTTTCTTTTTTGGCGTTTATATATATACAAGAAATAATATCTTTGCATCCAAAAACCTTCAATCAATGAAAACAATAAAAATAATAAGCCTTTGCCTTGCGGCTTTGATAATAGCAGGCTTCTTTTCCATGTCTTGCAAAAAGAAGGATAACACCACCACGACCTATAGTTATCGTGCCGCTCAGGACAATTCCACTGCGGAAGCTACTTTCAACAGGTCCTACAGTCAAATTTCAAAAGCTTGCCGTCAGGACGGTGGTAAAAGTATGGATACGGTCATCGCCGGATGTCCCACCATCACCATCACGGGTGCTTGGCCCAAAACCGTTACGCTTGATTTCGGAACAAGTTGCACGGGCGATGATTATGTCGTTCGCCGTGGAAAAATCATTTCGGTTTGTACCGGACTCTATGTTGACTCAGCCTCGGTTATAACATCTACGTTTGATAATTATTATGAGACCATCAATGGCGTAGATCACCAAATTCAGGGCACTCAAATCATCACCAACTTGGGGCACAACCAAGCAGGTCATCCTCATTTTTCTGTTGATGTTCAAGGTGCCAGTATCACCTATAATGAAGGAACTATCCACTGGACTTCGCAACGCGAAAACGAATGGATTGCCGGTTACGCCACCTATTTGAATCCTTGGGATGATGAATATTCTGTAACGGGAGACGCCAATGGAACTGATATCAATGGTGCTGCTTTCACGGTGAACATCACCTCACCGCTTGTATGTAAATTTTGTACCAATATTTTCCGTTGGATAGTTGCTTCAGGCAAATTAGATATTCTCAACGCCGGTTATCCCACCATCACCGTGGATTATGGCGATGGCACCTGCGATATGACAGTTTACGTAATCATCAACGGTGTTTCTTATACCTTTATATTAGGATAAACTAAAGAGGGGTTCTATAAATTAGATTTTTTGAGGCGGACAAGATTTTTAAAAGTGAAGTTTACTAAAGTAAATGAGCATTTTAAAAATTGAAGTCCAACGATGAAAAAACAATTTATAGAACTCCCGTAAAAACCTTTCATCAGCCCGTAACCCATTCCGTTGCGGGCTTTTTTTATACCTTATGAAAAAACTCGTCATCGTTCTCATCGTTTTAGTGATAACTTATCTGTTGGTCTGCCTATGGGTATATTTCTTCCAACAACGCTTCATATTCCAACCGCAAAAAGGTTCGCAACCCCCTCCCGACGATTTGAACATCAAAGAACAATGGATTACCACCGCCGACGGACAAAAACTCCACGCTTGGTGGATGCCTGTTGACACCAATGCGTTCACGGTTTTGTTTTTTCATGGCAATGCGGGCAACATTTCGCGCAGCGATAAACGCATGCGGATGTATCGCAACATGGGATTTAATGTTTTGGCTGTTGATTATCGAGGATATGGCATCAGCACTGGTGAAATCAAAAAGGAAGAAGATATTTATGAAGATGCGCGTGCCGCGTATGAATTTCTTATCAAGAACAATGGCGTAAACGAAGAGAAGATTATCATTTGGGGATGGTCTTTGGGCGGCGCTGTGGCAGTGAATTTGGCACAAAACAAAAAATGTCATGCCTTGGTGATGGAATCAACCTTTTTTAATTTGGAAGAAGTGGCGAAAAAGACATTTTGGTTCCTCCCGAATCAACTCTTATTGCGCTACCATTTTATGTCTTCCGAAAAGCTTACTAATATAAAGGTGCCGATATTATTTCTGCATAGCAAACAAGACGAAACGCTACAGTATAGTTATGGCATACAACTTTTCGAAAAGTTCAACGGAAAGAAGAAGTTTATTGAAATCAGCGGCGATCACAACCATGGTATTTTTGATTCGCAAGAAAAATTTATTCCCGAAGCGTTACCATTTTTGATGAATGAAACGCAGAAATAGTATCTT
>CAIWVT010000474.1 GCA_903916135.1 uncultured bacterium | reverse complement strand
CCATTGTCAAATGGTGCATACAAGTATATTTTGCCTTCATATAATAAGCCGCTTCCAAATTTCGGCACTTTCAACACCTTGATAGCTCACGGCGCAGTTTTAAGTCTTGAATTTTCCGGTCAACTGGCTGTTGTGAAAACAAAACCTGGTTATGCAAGTGCTCTTGCCTGGGATATTGATAACAAAGCAACAGAGCAAGTATTAGGAACAATTGCCGGAGATGACACCATTTTGGTAATCCCTCGCGAAGGTGTTACACGCGAGGATATTCTCGAGATGATGAATATCACTTTTTCAGAGAAGGAATAAAATGGAAATTATTTTTTATAACTCACGCAATTAGTTAATTTCGTAGCCTAAAAAATTAAAATATTTAAGGAAACAAATGAATGTTGTGTGTTGTGCTAAAGAGTTTCTTACAAAATTATAAAGAACCCATACTAAATTGAATATGGACGAAGAGATTGCCGTTGTTGAGATAACGGTACAAATTGCAGATGAGCATTTTTTGAGTTATGTCGATACAATTTTGAGCACTATTTCTGACGCGGCCAAAGTTCGTGGAACAGGCATTGCCAGACGATCGCCCGAGTATATCGAGCAAAAAATGAAAGAAGGAAAAGCTATCATAGCTTTAGCCGGAGAGGAATTCGCAGGATTTTGCTACATCGAAACTTGGGGGAATAAGAAATTTGTTGCTAATTCAGGATTAATCGTTGTGGATAAATTTCGTGGAAACGGTTTAGCCAAAAGGATTAAACGTAAAGCATTTGAGCTTTCCCGCCAACGTTATCCCGATGCTAAAATATTTGGTTTAACCACCGGATTGGCTGTTATGAAAATTAACTCCGAATTAGGTTACAAACCGGTTACTTTCTCGGAGTTAACAGATGATGAAGCATTCTGGAAGGGCTGCCAAAGCTGTGTGAATTACGATATTTTGCAACGCACAAACCGCAAACACTGTTTGTGTACTGGCATGTTGTTCGATCCGGCAAAGGATATAGAGAAATAAATAAATTTTAGAATAAAAGACCTAAGTTTTTTATCTTGGGACTGTTGACATTAAGAAAATGAAAGAAAAAGTGTTATTAGCATTCAGCGGAGGTTTAGATACTTCGTTTTGTGCCATGTATCTGGCTCAGGAAAAAGGATATGAGGTTCATACGGCAGTTGCCAATACTGGCGGATTTAGTGCAGAGGAATTGAAAGTGATTGAGGATAAAGCTTTTCGTTTAGGAGCAAAAACGCACATTGCGTTGGATGTTACGCAGGAATATTACGAAAAGAGCATTAAATACATGGTTTTTGGAAATGTATTGCGCAACGGAACTTATCCTATTTCGGTTAGTTCTGAACGTATATTTCAGGCTATTGCCATTATCAATTATGCTAAAGAAATTGGTGCCGATTATGTGGCACATGGAAGTACCGGAGCTGGAAATGATCAGGTTCGGTTCGATTTGACTTTTGATGTTATTGCACCGGAAATCAAAATTCTGACTCCAACCCGCGACATGGTGTTGACTCGTGAATATGAAATCAATTACTTGAAAGAGCATGGTTTTAAAGCAGACTTCAAAAAAATGGAATATTCCATTAATAAAGGTCTTTGGGGAACCAGTATCGGTGGCAAAGAAACACTGAAATCTGACCAGACCTTACCCGAAGAAGCTTATCCGAGCCAAGTTGAAAAACAAGGTGAAGAAACAGTAACTATTGAGTTTGAAAACGGAGAAATTTGCGCAATTAACGGTCAAAAGAACGAT
>CAIWVT010000473.1 GCA_903916135.1 uncultured bacterium | reverse complement strand
CGATAATTTATTTTATACGGGACAAAAAAAGCGGCTTCGGTTCTCAATATGCAGAACCGATGTTTGATGTTTTTAAATCGAAAGACTATACCATAGCGACTTCGTATCCTGAATATTCTAAATTGATTTCGGAAATACCTGATACATTTCCCGATTTAAGTAAATTTGAAACGGATGCACCTATTTTTACGGTTGTGGAAGTTATGCCGCAATATCCCGGAGGCGATGAAGCACGAATCAAGTTTTTGATTGATAATATGCATTATCCTTTAGAAGCTATGAAAAATGGCATTCAAGGAACGGTTTATATCACCTTTGTAGTGGAAACAGACGGCAGCGTGTCGAGTGTGAGGGTGCTGCGCGGCGTGGGCAGTGGATTGGAAGAAGAAGCCATGCGGGTGGTGGAACTTATGCCAAACTGGACTCCCGGGACGCAATCGGGCAAAGCTGTTCGTGTGCAATTTAATATGCCGATAAGATTTACACTATAAACTATTCCTAAAACTAAAAGCTTATGATAGTCCCCTCAATGAATTTGGAGGAAATAAAAAAGGAAATCAATAAGGATTTTCCAATTCTTTTACGAAAAGTGCAATATGTGGAAAAAGCATTGCATAAAAATCTGACTAAGAAGCAAAGAACTGAAGGATTTACTAAGTTTTTTGATTATATTTCCAAATATAAAAATCATTGGATATATAAAATTCATTACGATAAGAAAGAACAGTACAGTACGATGATGCTGCTTTATCACACAGGCAAAGCACACGCCGCAATTTTGGTTGCAAGTGAATTTGAAATGCTGTATCACACTTCGCATTTTTTTAAACGCTATAATGAAAGACGCAATTTGGGTTTGGTGATGTTCAAAGATATTATCCACGTTTATATGCAAGAAAGTGATCTCTATAATATGCAGAGATTAACCAAAAAGGACGAGGGCGTTACTACAATTTTTGGCTCTATTCCATCCGGAATAATTTTAGGTACTTTTAATATAGCATTGAATCTTTATAAAATTAATACTTATTTGCCCAATGAAATATTAAGCCCAAATCAAGCCGAAAGGTTGACTCGACTGAACGAAAGTGTTGGAAAGTATATGGATTCTTCGGGACAACTAACTTAATGAAAAATGAAAAATGAAAAATCTTTAATCAAAAATGAATTATGAAAGCTATCCGAAAATCAATCTTTTTACTGATGCTTACCAGCAATTTATTTGCTTTCGGGCAGAAACATTCCTATTTGGATTATTATAATGATGGGGTTAAAATGTTCCACAAAGAAAAGTACAAATTAGCCGATTCCTTGTTCAATCTTTCGTTGCAACTTGCGCCACTTCCAGAAACATATTATAACATTGGGCTTACTAAATTCCGATTGAAAGACACATGTGCTTTCTGCAAGAATATGAAATATGCCAGTGATATGTACGATACGAGTGCGATTCGACTTTATAATAAGAGATGCATACTGAAAACAGTGAAATATTTTGACAATAGCAAGCATCCCGATTCCTTGTTTTATGTAGAGGTAACAAAGTATTTGTTTAATCATGCGCCTACGCCTGTTACGATAATTTATTTTATACGGGACAAAAAAAGCGGCTTCGGTTCTCAATATGCAGAACCGATGTTTGATGTTTTTAAATCGAAAGACTATACCATAGCGACTTCATAT
>CAIWVT010000472.1 GCA_903916135.1 uncultured bacterium | reverse complement strand
ATCAACAATTGTTCTATCATCAACGACAGTTATAGTTCCGATTTGAATTCGCTAAGCATTGCGCTCGATTTCATGAATCAACAAAATCAGCATAAGAAACGCACGGTGATTTTGTCCGACATCTTGCAAAGTTCTTTAAGTGATAGCGATTTGTATTCCGAAGTGTCCAATCTATTGTTGGCAAAAGGTGTTACCCGTTTTATCGGTATCGGGAATTCTATCCTGAAAAATCAATCCTATTTCAAAATAGAAAAGACTTTGTTCCCAACCACCGATGCCTTCCTAAATAAACTGTCGCCCACAGAATTCCACAACGAAACGATACTCATTAAAGGTGCCCGTGTTTATGAGTTTGAGCAGATTGGAAGAATGTTGCAGCAAAAAACACACGAAACCGTCTTGGAGATTAATCTGAACTCTTTGGTGCATAACCTCAACTATTATAAAAGCCGTTTAAACAAAGGCAGCAAGGTGATGGCGATGGTGAAAGCCTTTTCCTATGGTAGTGGTGGCTTTGAGATTGCCAACGTATTGCAATATCATAACATTGATTATTTAGCTGTTGCTTATGCTGATGAAGGCATTGAATTGCGCAAAGCACAAATTGCCACGCCTATCATGGTGATGAATCCCGAGGAAGAAAGCTTTGATTTGATGAGCAAATACAAGTTAGAGCCCGAGATTTATAGCTTTCGCACATTAAATCTCCTCATCTATACCATTCTGAGTTCCGAATCAAAAGAACTTCACGAGCACCCCATCCATATAAAACTTGATACAGGCATGCATCGTTTGGGATTCAATCCCGATGAAATGGATGAATTGATAGCGATATTAAAATTACATAATCAGATTATCATCAAATCTGTTTTCACTCATTTATCTGCGAGCGAAAACAGTGCTGAAGATGATTTCACCAAACAACAGATTCAGTCCCTTACCGAAGCTGCCAACAAACTAAAGAAAGAGTTTGGTAATGGCATCATGGTGCATGTGTTGAATTCGGCAGGTATTTCACGTTTTGCGGATGCACATTTTGATATGGTTCGCTTGGGCATTGGGCTATACGGTATTTCTTATTTTGAAGAAGAGCAACAAATGCTGCAAAACGTAAGCAGTTTGAAAACCACAATTTCTCAAATCAAAAACATTCCGCAAGGCGAAAGCGTGGGTTATGGCAGAGGTTGGATAGCACCAAAAGATGCCCGTATCGCGATAGTCCCTATCGGATATGCTGATGGCTTGAATCGAAAACTTGGCAACGGCAAAGGTTTTTTATACATCAATGGCAACAAAGCGTCTATAATTGGCAACGTGTGTATGGACATGTGCATGATAGATATTAGCAATATTGAAGCTAAGGAAGGCGATGCTGTCATTGTATATAACGATGCGGCTTCTATCAAACAATTTGCCGATGTGTTAGAAAGTATCCCTTACGAAATACTCACATCAGTTTCGGGCAGGGTGAAGCGTGTGTATTATTACGAATAGTTGAAGATCTGGCAAACAAAACATCTCTTGTAATATTGATTTTATTCTTCGTCAAAAAAGCGAATATAAATAGCATTAATTGACGGTTAGGTGTCAAATTAAAACTCAATTCCACATTTATTTTACACTTTTGGTCTTAACTTCCGCAAAAACCCATAACTTTGTGCCTAAGAAAATAAAAAGAAACAGGTGGCAACCAATCCAAGAGTCTATATTAATGGTAAGTTCCTTTGTCAGCAGGCAACAGGTGTTCAGAAGTTTGCGCATGGACTTTCCCAAGCATTGCAAGCGAAACATCCTGAAATCATCGTCATCATGCCGAAAGGAAAACATTCACATCGAGGCTTAATGGTAAAGGAATTCGGTTATGGACAAGGTTTCTTTTGGGAACAAATTTGGCTGCCTTTATTTTTATGGTTTCATCCACATACCATACTGCTTAGTTTTTGCAACACGGCTCCCTTGCTGATTAAGAAACAAATCGTAACCATACATGATCTTGCTTTTCGAAAAAATAAGGATTGGTTTAGTGCCTCTTTTCGGCTTTGGTATAACTTCCTTATCCCGCGCTTGTGCAAGCGTTCGTTGCAAATCATAAGTGTTTCAGAATTCAGTAAGCAGGAAATCTGCAAAGCGTATGGGGTTTCTTCCAATAAAATCCATGTGGTACCTAATAGCGTTCCTTTGATGGAATATGATGCGCAAAGACCATATCCTTTTCCGTATTTACTGCTGACAGGCATCTTCAATCCAAGGAAGAACGCTGCTTTTGTCTTTTCGCTTTTGCCTGAGATTAAAAAGAAAGGATATCATATAGTGGGTATAGGCTTGGAAGCAAACATCTTTGGAAAGACAACGTTTCCAAAAGACGAAAACGTACATATTCTAAATGCTGTTGATGATAGGCAGTATTATACTTTGATGAAACATGCGGAAGCTTTGGTGTTTCCTTCGGAATATGAAGGCTTCGGGATACCCGTTTTGGAGGCATTGGTGTTGGGGACTCCGGCGATTGTTCCCGATGTGGCTGTCTATAGAGAATCCTTTGGAGATATACCTTTATACTATGCTGCCGGGGATGCAGAAATGTTGCTGAAGGCATTGGATACTATAAAATTTCATAAGCCCACAACAAATTCAGTTGATTATTTAAAAAATAAATTTAATTTTGACGCCGCGGGAAACATCCTTGCTGATATCATACATAAAACACTTGCGCCAAATAAAAATCACCACAATAGACACAATAGTTCACAATAGATTATTAAACATAAATTCCATTATTAATACATTAGAAAACAATAGGCTTAAAGATTAATTAATCATGACACAGAAATATTTAAACGAGTTAACCCATACCATCATCGGTGCTGCCATCGAGGTTCATAAAGAATTGGGACCCGGATTACTCGAAAGTATTTACGAGAAATGCCTTTCACATGTGCTCATCGAAAAAGGAATACATGTAAGCATGCAACAAAAGGTTCCTATTGTGTTCCGAGGCATCTACCTTGATTGTGATCTTCGCTATGATTTGTTGGTTGACAATTCCATAATCGTTGAAATAAAATCAGCAGATGGTTTACTGCCCATTCACCAAGCACAACTGCTAACCTATTTGAAACTTCTTGAAAAACCTAAAGGTATTTTGATAAATTTCAACTGTATGAATATATATAAACAAGGTCAAAAAACATTGGTAACAGAACTCTATGCTAAATTACCTAAAGGATATTAAAGTGAATAAGTTAAAACTATTGTGTTCTACTGTGTCTATTGTGGTGCCTAACTCTGCGAATAGCTATGCCTAAAATAGCCTTAGTACACGATTGGTTCAACGAAGCCGGCGGCGCCGAAAAGGTGGTGAGGGAGATACTGCAATGTTATCCCGAGGCAGATGTGTTTTGCTTGTTCGATTTCTTCAATCAAGCAAATCGCGATTATTATTTGTTTGGAAAGAAAACCCATACGAGTTTCATACAGCGTATCCCCTTTGTACGGCAACAATACAGGTCGCTGTTTCCTTTGTTTCCGCGAGCCATCGAAAGTCTGAATTTGAGTGATTATGATGTGATTATTTCTTCCTCTTCTTGTGTTGCCAAAGGCGTGAAACGCAATGCAAAGCAGTTGCACATCTCTTATTGCCATAGCCCTGCCCGTTATGCGTGGGATTTGAAAGAGGATTACCTTCGAGCAGCACGAACAAAGATGACGAAAGCCATCTTGAAATTCTTTTTCGAGAAACTCCGCAAATGGGATTTCAATACGAGCGACCGTGTGGATTATTTTATTGCCAATTCGCGCTTCGTCAGCGAACGTATTCGACGCTTTTTTAATCGCGACAGCACAGTCATCTACCCTCCCGTGGATGTGGAGATGAAAGTATCGGCACAGGAGAAGAGCGATTATTACATTTCAGTGTCACGCCTTGTTACGTATAAAAATGTTGATCTGATTATTGAAGCTTTTCGGCAGATGCCCGAACTCAAGTTGCAGATCGCAGGCGAAGGTCCACTGCGGAGCAGAATCCTGAAGAAACTGCCACCTAATGTTAGTTTTCTTGGGTATATTGACGACCAAACGAAACAGGAGAAGATAGCCTCTGCCAAAGCTTTTATTGCGGCAGCCACAGAAGATTTCGGCATTTCGGTGGTGGAAGCGCAATCGTATGGCACGGCAGTGATAGTGCCTTGCGTTGGTGGTTATGCCGAAACTGTGAATAGTAAAACAGGCGTTTTCTTTCATCAAAAAACGGTGGAAGATATGGTGGCAACCATCCGGAAATTCGATGCCGATCATGGTATGTTTCGAGTAGAAGACTTTGAAAATAACATTAAACCATTTGGGGTGGAACGTTTTCGCGAAGAGCTTAAGACATTTATTGACAACAAAATTCAACAACATTTTGCTGCTACGTCTCAATAAAGTTAATGGACTGCACAGTGGGATGACGCTGCTTTTTTTGGCGTTGTTTGCCTTCCCTATCTTGCCCATGAAACTCACGAACGGGATTCTGATGGCATTGGCATTGCTCACCTTCATCTCCTTTTTTATCAAAAGAATCCCGATAGAAAAAACCCTCTTGTGGAATTTGGTATTTGTGTTGCCGTTTATTCCTTATTTGATAGAGCTTTGCATAGTAGGCACACAGCCAACGGTTCGTTTTGAGTTTGAGAAAAAGATTTTCTTTTTCACGGCGCCACTCATCATACCGATGTTTATCCAAATCACATCCTTTCGGAAATATCAACGCGCTTTGTTGGTCTTTGCTATAGCAGTAAGTGTCCTTAGCCTTTATGCTGCAACTGTTTTATGTTGGCAGGGCATCCTCTTCAACACCTCCGCTTACGAAAACGGTGCTTATATCTTACGCACCCAATTCGAACAGATTTCAGGCTTGCATCCCACCTATTATGCCCTTTTCGCGCTCACTTCCGCATGTTTCTTATGGGTGAAACCTGCATCAAAGAACAAATGGTTCTATCGCGTAAGCATAGTGTTGGCAGTCTTGCTGCTGAGTATGGTGCTGATGTTGGCAGTTCGCATTGCCTTTGTGGTAGGGATCTTGTTGTTATTAGTATATATAGTACGCTCCAAAGGAACCAAGCTGCGCAAATGGATGTTGAGTACAGGTGTTTTGCTCGCCATACTATTGATTTCCGTTTCGGTGCCTTCCCTCCGCAATCGTTTGAGCGAGATGCTTTCCTTAAA
Organism: uncultured bacterium; assembly: GCA_903916135.1. GTDB lineage: Bacteria > Bacteroidota > Bacteroidia > Bacteroidales > CAIWKO01 > CAIWKO01. The sequence continues at coordinate 463 of CAIWVT010000472.1, read as the reverse complement.
TGCTGGGCAAATCAACAACACCAACACCATGTCGCAACTGATGACTATAGCACATTGTTCGATAGAAGTATTTACGGACCATCTGCTGTGGGGCACAGGAAGCGGCAATTCTCAACAAGTTTTAAACGACAGTTATCGCGCGGCGGGATGGACGGAAGGGGCAACGCAGAATTTTAATGCCCACAACCAATATCTTTCTATCGGAATAAATTATGGTATTTTTATACTGTTGCTATTTCTGACATGTCTTTTTGTAATATGTCGCAAAATAATCCGAGTACCCGAAGGTATTTACTTTTGTTTGGCTATCTTGGTGTTTTTCCTCAGCGAATCCTTGCTCGAACGGCAGATGGGGGTATATTTCTTTGGTTTGTTGGGGTTGATGCTATATAATAGGGTTAATTAGTTGATTGGTTGATTGGTTGATTGGTTGATTGGTTGATTGGTTAATTGGTTGATTGGT
>CAIWVT010000471.1 GCA_903916135.1 uncultured bacterium | reverse complement strand
CACATCAGATACCAAGATGTTTATGATTTGAAAAAAGTGGTAACAACAGAGTTTAATATCGAAGGCTATCCTTCCGAATCTTTCATCAAGATGGTGATAGATGTAAAGCCACATCAGGTTACTTTGGTGCCCGATGCTCCCGACGCCATTACATCTAATGCAGGTTGGGACACGGTTACGCATTTGTCTTTTCTGCAAGATGTTATTATGCGTTTCAAACAATACGGCATACGAACATCTGTTTTTATTGACCCTGTGGAAGAAATGATTCTTCAAGCAAAAAAAACAGGAACGGATAGGGTTGAATTATATACGGAGGCTTATGCCAAGAATTATGCCGCCGACACCCAAAAAGCTATACAGGATTATGCTATGGCAGCAAGCGTTGCTAACAAAATTGGCTTAGGATTGAATGCCGGGCATGATTTGAATTTAGAGAACTTACAGTACTTTCATCAAAACATTCCAGAATTGAAGGAAGTTTCCATAGGTCATGCGCTGATTTGTGATGCCCTATATTTGGGACTTGAAAACACAATTCAACTCTATTTGAAACAATTGGTTTAAGCCTTGTTTATTTTGCGGCGATTTGTCCCGATTCTTCAAACACCACCGTCAACAAGGTTTGCCCAACAAGTTTAAGAGAATTTTTATCCACATTCGCTAAATTGTCTTGCATGGTGTGCCAATTTTTATAGAAGCCCGAACCAGATGTTTCATCATAATGTATGATGTCAATCGTTGGAATTTTTATCAAGGTATTGATATAATAATGGTCATCGGTAATCGGATTGGTTTGTTTTTCTACAAAATTACCGCCATAGCCAATACGTGAAGCCGCGTCCCACACCTTATTTAATACATCAGGGGCGTATTGAACAGAAATGCCTTCATGCGTAAAATTAGGATTCGGAATGCCCACCATATCCAACAATATACCAAAGTTTGCCTGATAATTTTGTTGATGTGGATTTTTCGCCCAATATTGCGAGCCTAAACCCCAACCGTCTTCTGCATATTGTTTTTTATCGTCTTGAGGCGCGCCGTAATCCTCCGCATCAAAAAACAGTATATCCACGCCAACCGTAAGCTTGTTTGTCATAAGTATGCGCGCCACTTCCATCAAAACACCCACCCCACTTGCACCATCATTCGCGCCATCAATGGCGGTGCGATGTTTCGTGCTGTCCTTATCTTGGTCGGCATACGGGCGCGAATCCCAATGCGAACATAGCAAAATCCTTGCGGGAGCATCAGGATTGAATGACGTGATGATATTTTTCATCTTCAAAGCGGTGCCATTATAGGCGCGCACCGTTGCTTTTTGAACGATGACATGGGATGAATACGTCTTCATTTTTTGTTCCAACCAGATTGCACATTTGTCGTGAGCAACAGTATTGTTTACACGAGGACCAAATTCCACCTGCTTCTGAGTGAAATAAAAAGCAGAATCCGCATTAAAATTTGGCACCGAAACTCTTGCCCCTTTCTCTTTGACTTTATCTTCCGTTGCAACGGTTTTTTTTGTATTGTTTCCACAGGATGTGGTAATAAAACTTAAAATTGCCAATCCGGCAATGAGTTTGAGAAAATGTTTCATGATACTTTATTTTTGATACATATAAAAACGTTGACAATTCTCTAAGGATGCCCGAACCGAACGGTATTCAAACGGTATGTTATCCTTGAGTTTTTTATTGGAATAGGCAGAAGTGTTTTGCGAAATTCGGGCGGTATCTTTTGTGAAGGATGATTTCCTTCCGGTGAAAAAACCTTTAACCGCATTGAGCCTCCATGCCATTTCTGTGGTGGACTTAGAAGCAAATTTATGGGGAGCAGGTTTGCCCATAATTTCCGCTATCATCCGTGTGATTTCTCTATACGGCATATTCTCGGACGTAAGAATGAACCCATCATTTTTGATGTCGCTTTGCATCAGAAGCACCATTGCCTTTGCCACATCGCGCACATCCACAAAACTATTTGTGCCGCCAGTATAATATTTCAAACCTCCGCGTATCTGCTGAAACAAACCACCAATCCCCGCTTTCGGTCTCCACGGTCCCACGATAACCGACGGACGAACCACAACGGCATCCAACCCTTCGGCACATCCGCGCCAAATTTCTAATTCAGCGTTATATTTGCTGCGAGCATAATCGGAATGTGGTGCATTTTCGTCCCACACTGTAGCGTCCGTAATCAGTTCGGCTTTGCCAAGCACCGCGATGGAACTCACATGACATATCTTTCGGATGCCGTGCTCAAGAGCCGCATCCACGATATTTGCCGTGCCGCGAATGTTGGCGTGGTGCATTTCCTTTTTATCGTTCTTCGAAAAAGAAACTTTTGCCGCACAATGATAAACGACGTCCACGCCTTCCATAATGGACATCAGCGAGTCAATATCCAAAACATCGGCAACCACCCATTCAATCTGCTGAAATTGCTCAGCTTTCCCATAGAAATTGAACACCCGCTGCACTAAAGCCATATCGGAAGTAGCACGTCGGATGGCTCTAATATCCATACCCCTGCCACACAATTCTATCAAGAGATGTGTGCCCAAAAAACCCGTTGCGCCGCTAATTAAAATCATTAATGCTATTTTTTTAATTCAAACCTAATTAGATATAATGCCCAAAGCACAACCGTTATCATTCAATTTCCCTTTCCGGCACATGAACTATTTTGTGTGTTCGTTTTGGACTATTACATATTCTATTTCGGTATAATCTATTTATTTTACTCGTTTACTGCATAAACTCAATCTGTGAAAATTGATGAAAAAACTAGTATATTTCCTTGTGTTCATAATTTTTGAAACGAAATATGCTCCATGATATTCTATTTTCTAATTACCAAACTACATACATTTGGTATGAAATCACACGTATTATAACTTTTGCAAAATTACTATTAATCGGTGGATTTATGCTGGAAATATGTATTTTTTATTATAGGTGGGTTCTACAGATTGAATCCACTGCAAAAAATCCGATGGAACATTATTTTAAGGACTTTAGTCCAAAATGAGAGACTCGTCGGAGTAGGCTCAATATAGCATATAATGGTATCATTCAGGCGGGGCACAAAATTCTTTCTATTTCCAAAAATAAAATTATTTTTGCTCCTACAAAAGAGAGAGATAAAACGCTTATCAAAATTTTGTAATAGATTGTTTCACCTCAATCGTATTTATTATGGGAATTCCAACCATTTATATCAAAAACATGAGAACCCTTAGTTGCAAGGAGTGGGTTCGGTCTATTTTAATCAAACAACTTATTGATTTTATAGAAGTGAAAATGGGCGAAGTGATATTGGCACAACCATTCACGCCCGAACAAAGGCAAAATCTCAATGCGGAATTGTTGCTTGTTGACCTGCATTTGATGGAAGATCAGGAGGGTTTAACCATCGAATTGATCAAACACCACGCGAAAGTTTGGGTGGATGGTGGGCACATCGCTATCAAGTATAAATGTTCGGCATATTTGGAGTTTAAGCTAAGCTGCTCCATTGATACTATTGAACGATGTTTTAAAAAGACAGAACCCATTTCGATTGGCGCGTTTTGCGAACAATAT
>CAIWVT010000470.1 GCA_903916135.1 uncultured bacterium | reverse complement strand
TGCTTGGAATTCCAAGGTCAGTGCTTCGAATTCCAAGGTCATTGCTTCGAATTCCAAGGTCATTGCTTCGAATTCCAAGGTCAGTGCTTCGAATTCCAAGGTCAGTGCTTCGAATTCCAAGGTCATTGCTTCGAATTCCAAGGTCATTGCTTCGAATTCCAAGGTCATTGCTTGGGTTTTTAAGAACGAAAGTTTTGTATTATACTTGTTTAGTGCTAATTAGAAGATTAATTATAAATTCTTAGTGTATCTTAGTGGTCTCCGTGTCTCCGTGTCTCCGTGGTTTTTTCTTATTTCGCGCGAAGTCGCAAAGTCGCAAAGAAAGCCTATACCTCTCCCTCGCCTATTTCCACCATTTCACCACCTGAAACACGTAGCAAGCGCCTGTTTGTTCGTCGCCTATGGTCTTTATCAATTTGAATTTGTCGGGGTTCTTTTCGAGGATGGGGCCCATGAGTTGTTGCGTTGCCGAAAAGGTGTCAACAATGATATAAGCCGTGTTGTTTTGCTGAATTTGGTCGAGTTTGCTTTGTTGCCAATCGGTAAACAGTTTGTTTTTTTCTTCGTCAGAGGTAGCTTTGTCTATTTTTTCCTGCAAACGACTGATTTCGTTGGAAGGCACATGTTTGTAGCCGCGCATTCCATCGCTAAAAATATAGAAAATGCGTTCTTTGCGGCTGGCTACGATGGCATCTTTGGGCAGGTTGGTTTTAGCCCACACGGCGCAATCCAAAAATGCTTTGTAGGGCGGCGCATACAAGGTTTCCTGCGTGGAACGCTGCACATCGAACGCATCGCCCACAAAGGAATTGCCCAACAAGAAACACAGCACCACGATGCCCAACGCCCTGGCGATTTGTTTTTTCTTATCCACCAAGGCTATCAAGCCCATCACACCCAGATATAAGAAATAAATCATGAAAGGCGTGAACACAATTAAATAGCGCGAAACGGTCAGTTGTTGCGGGGCAGAGTTGCCAATCAACAGCACCAACATCACCAAAATGAAATAGAAACCTACCAATTGTTTTTTGAAGATGCTGATGACCAATCCCGCCATGGTGATGAAAAAGATGATGACCCAAAGTATGCTCACGGGTTCGAGATACACCTGTTTGCTGTCGGCACCGTAGCGCGCCAGTTTGCCGCAGAAGATATTTTGGGAGAAGACATCCCACACCAAACCTAAATTCTTACTCAATTGAGCGGAAATACTCATCTTTGATAATACATCCGCCTGAGAACTGCCGCTGAATGAGCGTGCCCACAACTGATAAATCAACATCCCCCCTATCAACAAGCCCGAAATAAGCAGAAACTTGAGGACGGCAATATCTTTCAAGGCTGCCATCTTCTTAGTTTTTATATCTTTCCAGAAATTGGATTTGATGAGAAAATACAGTATCACCGCTGCTACGAAACCTGCGCCGATGGCACGCGTAAGATAGGTCATGATGATAGATAAAACGGCAGCCACCAGCAGGACATAATTCACCTTGGGCGTTTCTTCAAACTTCAAACACAGGAATATCGCCAACAGCGACCAAAAGATAAAGGGTATTTCGGTCATGATGATGCTCGAAAACGAAACAATATAAGGATGCGTGGCAAACAAAAGCGTGATGATGACAGCAAAAATACTGCCTTCCATTTTGCGAAACACCAAGAAACTCATAATAACGGCGCCTACTAAAGTGAAATAAATCATGATTTCCATAGGTACATAATTCATGCCCCATATCAAATAAAACGGAATCAACATGAGCGGCAAACCGATGGCGCCTTCGGTGTCGGGTTTCATTATGGGCATATAAAGGTAATAGGGCGCATGTTTGTCCACCAAAGATTTGGCGGCTATCATGTAGGAGGCGTTGTCGTCCACATCTTCAAACGCTTTGTTGAAAGCGATATAATGCAAAATCAAAATGGCGGCAAAGCCTACGATGGTAAGTATAGTGGTTACTTTTGTGTCTGATTTTCCGCTGATAAATCGAAAGGCAAAATAGCCAAACAATCCGTAAATCACCGTATAAATCAAAAGCTGTAAGCTGATAATGCCTTGCGCACGAGATTGTATATAGGGATTGGTCAGTTCTTTGATGTTATAAAAATTGTTGATGAACACAAAATAGGAAATTGCCAACATGACGAAAAACAAAATGACAGGCATAGAGTTTTTATTTTCTGTTTTTAACATAGCGGCGGATGCATGCGTTTGTTTCGATGCAACTGCCGATTTAACAGGCGCTTGCTTTTTAATATTTCTTTTATCCATGATACTGTTTTTTATAAAAAGAGTGAATAATGCAAAAATAATAAAATTACACTAAATCAATTTATTATTTTTGCATAAAAAAGTTTTGACAAAAATCCAAAAAGCCTTTTATCAGCGCGCAGATGTGGTTCAAATTGCGAAAGAATTGTTGGGCAAATATGTGTTTACATGTTTCGATGGGATGCTTACGGGCGGCATGATTACGGAAACGGAAGCTTATGCAGGCACGGTGGACAAAGCCTCTCATGCTTACAACAATCGTCGCACGCAACGCACCGAAGTGATGTATGCTGAAGGTGGCACGGCGTATGTGTATCTGTGTTATGGCATGCATTCGCTGTTCAATGTGGTTACGCATCAGAAAGATGTGCCTCATGCGGTTTTGATACGCGCCATCGAACCTATGGAAGGCATCGAACTGATGCTTCAAAGAACATCGAAGCAGCAGCTCTCGAAAGATTTCGGCATAGGACCGGGCAAAGTGGCGAAGGCTTTGGGCATACATTATTCTCATTCGGGCTTGAGTTTGATGGGCAAGGAAATTTGGCTCGAAGATAAAGGCATAGTGCCCAACAAAGAAGAAATTACTATCACCACCCGCATCGGAGTGGGCTATGCTGCCGAAGATGCACTATTACCCTATCGTTTTATATTTAACAAACAAAAAAACACATGAAAGAATATCCAAAAATTATACTAAAACACGGCAAAGACGAAGCCTTACGAAGACGTCATCAATGGTTGTTTTCGGGCGCCATTCAACAAATTGAAGGACATCCCGAAGAAGGAAGCATCGTAGAGATTTTCTCGAGCCGCAATGAGTTTCTTGGTATGGGGCATTATAATGATGGCTCGATTGCGGTGCGTATCTTTTCGTTCGAGCAGGTGATTCCTGATAAGGATTTCTGGAAACAGAAGTTGGAACGGGCATTGCAGTTTCGCGAAGCCTTAGGCTTGTGTTCGAGTCCGAATACCAACGTATATCGCTTGGTGTTTGGCGAAGGCGATGAAATGCCGGGCTTAATCATTGATTTCTATAATGGCACTGCCGTCATTCAATGCCATTCGTATGGGATGTATTTGCTGCGCGATAACATTACGGAAGCACTCAAAGAGCTTTATGGCTACAAATTGCAATCTGTGTTCATCAAGAGCAAAGAAACCTTGCCGACCAAGTTTGGTGATTTGGTTCAAGATGAATATCTGTTTGGAGGCACGTCGGAGAATTTGGTGAGCGAAAACTCTTGCAAGTTTTTTGTGGATTGGGAACAGGGACAAAAGACAGGCTTCTTTATTGACCAACGCGAAAATCGGAAACTCTTGATGCAATATTGCCATGAGAAGAAAGTGTTGAATACGTTTTCTTACACAGGAGGATTCTCCGTCTATGCTTTGAAAGCAGGAGCGAGTTTGGTTCATTCGGTGGATTCATCTGCCAAGGCGATAGCGCTAACCGAACAAAACATAGCGATAAATGGCTACGCTAACAAAAACCACGAGTCTTTTAAGTCGGATGTGGTGGAGTATATGAAACATACGGAAGAAAACTACGATGTGATTATTTTAGACCCGCCCGCGTATGCCAAACATATAAAAACAAAACACAAAGCGATGCAAGGCTACAAACGCTTGAACGAAATGGCGATTCGAAAGATCAACAAATCAGGATTTATCTTCACCTTTTCGTGTTCGCAGGTGGTGGAAAGCAGTCTGTTTCGCTCCACAGTGATTGCTGCTGCCATTCAAAGCGAACGCAATGTGCGTATCATTGCCCAACTGTCCCAACCTGCCGATCATCCTGTCAGCGCCTTTCATCCTGAAGGGGAGTATTTGAAGGGCTTGGTGTTGTTTGTGGAATAGACAAAGCTTTAAGATCCAAATACCAAGATCCAAATACCAAATACCAAAAACAAAATTCAAAATTCTAAAATCTAAAATCACAAATGAAGATTTCCTCAAACAAAACATCAGATGTCAGGGAGTATATAAAGCAGCGATTGGAGGGCATGTATCCTGCTGAGGAGATACAATCGTTTACTTTTATGTTGTTCGAAGCGTATTGCGCCATGAGTAAGGCGCAACTGTTAGCGGAGATGCGCAGCACGATAAACGAATCGGAGTTGTTGTTGGTATATGATGCGGTGAAAGCATTAGAGAAACATCGTCCGATACAATATATAATAGGTAAAACTACTTTTTATGATTTAGAATTCATGGTGAATGAGCATGTATTGATTCCTCGCCCCGAGACCGAAGAGTTGGTAGCTATGATTATCAAACAAAATCAACACCGTTCGGGATTGCGTATTTTGGATATAGGAACCGGAAGTGGATGTATTGCTATTGCCCTAAAGAAACATATTCCGAACGCGGAAGTTACTGCCATAGATATCTCTAATGAAGCTCTTGCGGCGGCAAAATATAATGGAAAACAAAACAATGCTTATATAACTTTTGCAGAAATAAATATCTTGGATGAAAAGCAATGGAATCTGCTTCCGTCCTTTGATATTATTGTAAGCAATCCTCCGTATGTGATGGAATCGGAAAAAGAATTGATGCAACCCAACGTATTGAATTATGAGCCTGCCACTGCCCTATTCGTCACCGACGAAAACCCGCTGCTGCTTTATGAAGCCATCTTGCGTTTCGCGAAACACAAAGCAGAGGGATGTAAATTGTATTTCGAAATAAATGAAAATTTTGGCAATGATTTATTTTTTCTTTGTCAGAAAAATAATTTTTCCGAATTTTGCATTGTGAAAGATATAAACGGAAAGGATAGGTTTTTAAGCATGCAAAAATCGTAGGTTTATATCTTTGTTCAAATCAAAAATCATAAATCAAAAACTTCAAATTACTCATGTCAAAACATTCAAAGAAAAAGATTAGTAAACAGCAACAGGAAAAAATTGCCTTAGCACAAACTAAAAACGATTTTTTTAGGAAGATGAAGCAAATGTTTGCCATGATTGGTTGCGATGGAATTTGGGACATAATCAGGGAGCGCGACAAAGAATTAATGTATGATACACGATATCGGTCGGTGCAGGTTTTTGCTGATGAAGATAGTGTCTTGAAATCCAAAGACATCAAATTACTTAAAATGGCACTTGTACGATACCTAAAACAAACTCAAGTAGTCATTTCAAAGGATGGTATTATGACGGATGTTTACACATTGATGACGGCGGGCTTATCGGCTAAACAATTTTGTCAGGTTTTAATTGACCACATGATGGTTGACAACAAAGAATTTAAGGAAAAACTTGCAATCTTTAAAGATTATACCGAACATATTAGAGTTATTCTGGATAAAATCTTTGACATGACCGAATATCTTTGTTACGTGCTTTCGGATTTAAAAAAGCGGATATATTGGACTACGAACACATCGAATTTGGATGAAGAGCGTCATCGCGTTAGTTTGTCGGTAACAATTCACAGTGTGATTCCCGAAAGGGTTGTGGTTATGATGAATGGCGAACGGCATCATGCCATCCGCATTGGGTGTTCCAGCAATTCGCAGAAACCTGTTTGGATTAGTTTGAATCCCGAAAATTTTGGTTTGCGCAATTTAGGAGAAGCGTTTTATCTGGAGGTTTTTGTTCAGGAACATGCTCTTAACCGTTTGATTGAGCGAAACGACTGTATTTATCCTCCCATTTTGCTGGTTATGCTTTGTCAGTCGGTTTACGATTGCAAGGTGGTTAAAGATGATGCCAGCGGGAAGTTTTTTATCGATTTTTGTTTATTCGAAGTGAAGGTGGGTTATTTGTTGGCAGAAATTGTGGAAACAAAAATTATTATTCGCACATTTTTGTTTATTACCAACGATGGCACGCCCGAAGGTAGGAAATTGGCAGCACAAACGGGCATACAAAAAGATGATAAAATTTATTTGAAATTAGATAAGTTGTCCACATTTTTGTCTCCGGAGGTACGCGACAATGAAAAGATTAAAAAACTATTTACGAATGCAGGATGCGAACAGCTATTTTCATTAAAAACTAAGCTTGCCGAAAGAAAAATTCACATAAAGAAACATCCAAATGCAACTTTAATCGAACAATACCTTGGTTTGAATGAAGAAAAGACTGAAGATGACAGCGAGGACAGTTAGAAGAAAATATAGATAAAGCCACCCAACGTTGACATCTTTCGGTCTCAAAAAACGCTCCGTGAATCTCCTTTCCCCTCTGTGTATCTCTGTGTAACTAATCTCCCCTCAAAGAGTTCAGAATATAGCATATCATAAAAGGCTCAATAAATCTCTTCTATTCCAACAAAAGATTTATCAAAAAGAAAAATCCCTTAAACGCACATAAGTTCTTTTTCGATTACAGGCTTAGCCACTCGTTTCTTATAAGGCATAACATATTTGGTCGTATCGAAATCAACAGGCACGCCTTCTTCATTACGGTTCACACCAAACATCTTCTTAGCTTTCAACCGAGTTTGATAGCCTTTGTTCAATGTCAGATACAGCAGGGAAGCATTGAAGCCAATTTTCATGTTTGGCAAAGCCCGTTTCATGATGGAACTGTTGCTATAAATAGAATCTTGAATATCGTTGCAGCCTTCCAACAAACGTTCGGGGCTAAAATTCAACGGTTGTATGTTTACTTTGGTAGTATCAAACTTGCTCCAATCGTCAGTGAGGATTCTACCTTCCGACAATAGTTTGTCGAACACAGGCGTGCCCGGATAAGGCGTTGCAACACAGGATTGAAAAAAGGCAGCCTTTGAACGTGTCAAAAATTCATGTCCATATTTGAACGTAGCCTCATCATCACTATCCAAACCAAAAATCAAGGAAGCCATAGTCAGGATGCCATTATCACGCAAACGTTTCACGGCAGCTACATTTTCATCAATAGTCTTCAATGATTTGCGATAATGATTCAAACCACCCTCGGTCATAGATTCAAAACCAACCAACAAGGCACCACAGCCCGATTTCTTTGCCAAACGCATTGTTTCGGCATCATTGGAAAGATTGATAGAAGCCTGCCCTACCCATGTTTTTTTCAAAGGTATCAACTCACGAAAAAGCTCTTTGGCAAATTTCTTATCACCGGTGATATTATCATCCAAAAAGAATAAATATTTTTGTGGACACGATTCGGCTTCCTCTATGATGTCGTGTATTTTCTTATGACGTTGTTTGGTGCCGAAGAAGCGTGAAACAGTGCAGAAGTCGCAATTGTAAGGACATCCACGCGTTGTTTCGATAGGCGCAATAGCAAATTTACCAGAATGACAACGAATAAGTTCTTTTCGTGGCTTGGTTTGATTTTGCAAATCGGGCAAAGCATCCAACTTATAGAATTCACGGAGTTTGTTACGTTTAATATCGGTCAATACACGTTCCCACAAACCACCTTCTGCTTCACCAATAACAACGGCATCGCCATAAAGCAAAGCTTCATGTGGACGACAGGTTGCATGTATGCCTCCGAAAACAACAATTTTGTTACGTTTCTTAAATTCATTCGCAATTTCATAACCTCTCAAACAAGTTTGCGTCATAATGGAGATACCAATCACATCATAATCGCCTTCAAAATTAATAACATCACCATAGACTTCTTCGCAAATTTCTACTTCGTGTTCTTCGGGTGTCATACCCGCAATAAGCGATAAAGTTAACTGGGGAATATCCATAGATTTTGGACGCTGTTCGCGTGGCGGACAAGGGGCAACAAGTAATATTTTCATCAACAATCAATTTAATTTATAATTTCGGACTACCGAATCAGGCGAACTTATACATCAAATCTGAGAGAAGAAAAATACAAATTTTACCAATGGAAAGTGCAAAGATATAGAACTTTTTTCAATTCCATATCATAAATAATGTTAACCAACAAATTTATACCGATTTATGTTATTGAATTTGACAAAAAAAAGGCAGGGAACACATAAACCCTGCCTTTTAACACCAACCAAATTAATCTGCATTGGAGACTTCACAGTAACCAATGCAAGAACCAATGAATATGACTCATTGTCAATTTAATGATACAAAAGTAATATCAAAGTTCTTCCAAAAAAAATCTATTATATGAATTGCCCTTTTCTGTCGGTGAATGTTAGAAAATCATTTACAAAACAAATTAACAGCAAAAAGAACCATTTCACCGATAAAAATGCACAATTGACCGATATTGATAAAAAAAGATTGAATCTGCTATGCACAATAAATGAACTATTTAATCAGTTAAAAAGAAAAATATTTTTCACAAAATGTGAATGGTATTGTGATTTTATATATTTTTGAAAAAAAATCGAATCATGAAAAAGTTATATGCAACACTTGTTTTGCTTACTCTTGTAAGCTTTCTATCCTTTGCCCAACAAGCAATGGACAGCACCTTGATAATGGAAAGAGATTCCATGAATGGACTATACACACTGTCAAGAACATCGGGGGAACCTATGAATGCTGCAAAACTTCAATCCCTTTTTGAGCAAGCAAACGGCATCATCGAAAAAGATGACATCTTGATTGACATGCTTGAAGCAAAGCTTATACAGATAAAGGATTTGAAAGATACCGTGGCAACATCACAAAGCCAACTTGACAAAATCACTACTGAGAAAAGTGTGCTCGAAACATTTTTGAATACGTATGTGTTTTATGCTGCTATTGGTGCAGGTGTTCTGCTACTCATCGTGATTACATTCATGATAGTAGGACTCACAGGAAAAGGGAAACTACGCAAGAAACTCAAAGCCAAAACTGCAGAAGTTGCAGAAATTGAATCGAGATTGAACGCCGCACTTGCCACTGCAGAAAGTAATCTGACAGAGAAAGATGTTTTATTGAATAAAGCCATAAACGAAAAAGCCATCGCTGAAAGAAGAAACACAGAATTGCAAAACCAAGTGAATGGTTTCAACACACGCTTTGCCGAACAACAACAAAGTTTTGAAGAGCAGACAAAACAATTGAAAAGTGAAGAGTACACTTTAATATCAAATAAAATCATGCTTGAAAACAAAGTAAGAAGGCTTGAAGCTACAGAAGTTGAATTCAATACTTATAAAAAGAATATAGAAGATGCTCCGAAAGCTAACAATTCAGACGATAGTTTTATTGAGGAAAAAAGCATCTTGGAATCACGAATTAATGAATTGGAAAGCACCAATGCGTCCTTGAATGAGCAACTCGCAAAGCAGGCAGATGATATATTTCAGTTTAAAATCAAAACGGAAGAAGCGAAGGAAATAATGAATGACTATCGCGGGAAAGCAGAATTCGCCGATGAGTTCTACAAAAAGGTGGATGAAATAGAATTAAAAATAATTAAGTTGGAAAAACTTGAGAAATTATATCAAAAACAAGTAATTTCACAGGAAGAATTCATACAGATGAAAAACAAGTATCTTTACGACTTATAGGCATACGGCAGTGCGGTAGTAGCTCAGTTGGCAGAGCATCAGCTTCCCAAGCTGAGGGTCGTGGGTTCGAACCCCATTTACCGCTCAAGGTTTCCAAGGTTCCTTAAAATCTCGGTTCAAACATGGTTTAAACATTTTTTCGATTTAGGGAACCTTCCCATCCGATTAATCTTTATAAGGTCCCTATCGGGACATACATGCTTCATGACTCTTTTTTCTACTAATTTTTAATCCTTATAGTATCTATGGTTTTCAAATAGCTGTTGTTCCGTTGAGACTCAACGGCAGGGAAAGAAATGTCGGGATGACTCAAAGAGGATTTGACAATTTATACCGATACGGTATCTGTAATAGTTCAACCCCGACAGTTGAATGTCGGGACAGGAAAATTGAAAATAACAGCTACTCTCTTGGCATTATACCAAATTGGACTTGGACTAAAGTATAATATGTAATGGTATTAATTGATTTTTTTGTATTTTGGCTCTCAAAATACAAAATGTAAAACATCAAACAAAATTTTGTAATAAATCTTTCATCCTCAATCGTATTTATTATGGGGAATCCAACCATATATATCCAAAACATGAGAACCCCCTGCTGCATTGAGTGGGTTCGGTCTATTTTAATCAAACAACTTATTGATTTTATAGAAGTGAAAATGGGCGAAGTGATATTGGCACAACCATTTACGCCCGAACAAAGGCAAAATCTCGATGCGGAATTGTTGCTTGTTGACCTGCGGTTGATGGAAGAGCAGGAGGGTTTAACCAGCGAATTGATTAAACACCATGCGAAGGTATGGGTGGATGGTGGGCACATCGCTATCAAGTATAAATGTTCGGCATATTTGGAGTTTAAGCTAAGCTGCTCCATTGATACTATTGAACGATGTTTTAAAAAGACAGAACCCATTTCGATTGGCGCGTTTTGCGAACAATAT
>CAIWVT010000469.1 GCA_903916135.1 uncultured bacterium | reverse complement strand
TACCAAACAAATCACCTAAGCCTTCCAATCCACCAACGGCATCATTTTTATTTGCCGCAATGACATCTACGGCATCTTTAGCAGCACTCACAGCTTCATCAATATCGCCTTCGATACCTTCACTATCCGGTTCATCATCGGATTTATTACTTTTCATTTTCTTTAGGATAATTGTAATAATTGGTGTGGCTGCTGCTATCAATGACCCAGCAATCGCTGTCACAATTTCTCCCATTGAACCCAAACCATATAGTGTAACCAAATCCATCTCATCGTCATCACCATCTTCAATGCCTGAAAGTTTTCCGTGTTTACCTTTGAGGATTTGTTGTTTTAGATTTTTTGCTTTGCCTTGCAGTTTGTCCACGAATAGTTTTTCAACCTCTTTTAGGTTCTCTTTAGCTTTTTGAACTCTGTTAGCAGAGATGCCCGCAGCTTTTGCCTGTTCAGGGGTAGCATAAGCCCATTTCAAACGGCTGCTCATTTTGAATAAATTCAATTTAAATGCCATCAATAAGCCATTACGTGCTGCAATGGTAACCGGGTTAAAACGTAAAAACGCTTTACCACCTTTTTTCAGGTCGGATTTCATTTTTTTGAAGAATGCTTGCGTCTTAGCTTTGCGTTTTGCTTTCTTTGCAGGCTGCGCTGCTTTGCGTTTTGCTTGCCTGGCTTTCCGAACAGCTTTAGACACTCCAAAATCACCTAAATCACCAAGTCCATCAATTGCGCTGTCCATTTCCGAATCCATATCTAAATCGTCATCGTCTTCGAGTAAGCCTAAGCCAAATTGTTTATTGAAAGCATCTTCATTCTGCGCTAACACATCAAGAGCTTTATCACGCATTACAGCGTTATCCCAATGCTGTAAGGCATAATCAATTTTCTTAATAAAAGCAGGGGGATACTCACCACCTACAGCTATTATTTCAGGGTTATCAACGGCAACTTTGCGCACCGCTATCAAATGGTTTTTTAAGGCTTCAACATCACTGTTATTGCCTAATCCACTAACGCCAATCCCAAATATCGCTGATTCGAGATTTGCTTCTTCATCGCTAGCGCCTGATAGTACAGCGATGTCTATTCCTTGTAAATTTGCACTCATTTTAAAATCTTTTTTTTGTGAAAATGGTTTTTGATAGTTAAATTCGCTGATAACACAATCTATTACCAACTCCGCACCATTATAGGGCACGATAACATACACATGTTGAAATTGGTCGGGAGTCATGCTATCAGCATACTTGGTGATACGAAAAGAATGGTCAATACCTAAATTAACCAAGATAGAACTTACGAATATTGCGAAACAATCACAATCAATGCCGACGGCTCTCTCTGCCCATGCACGAGCGGGGCGACGCAATTGCTCAACGGTACGTGCATCAAGTTTATACTGGATATGATGATACAGGAAGTTCCAAATAGAATCACAGGTTTGACGGACTGTTGCACGTTTTAAAAACCGAGCAAGTTTAATCGTATCATTATGATATTTCGCCACAACGATTTTCATTAAATTCACAGTGTTCTCAACTGAACCATCTTCGATAATGATGTCGTCTTTAAACTTTACATCACTATTTATCAAATAGTCATATTGCTTACCACTTTTTATTGGTCGCCATCCTGAAGTAATATTGCCCTTTTTAAAATATTCCATTATAATATTTTTGAAGGTGAGGAACTGTAATTGATACTATTGTTTATAGTGGTCGAATAGGTCATTTCTAAAGGTGTAATCTTGGCTAATTTTGCTTTGAGTGTAGTATTATCGCCACTCTTCCACGTGCTGATAAGCCCTGCTACCAAACTAACAAAATCTGTTACATAAGGTAATATCTTTGACCAGGGCAATTTGATTTCAACATCCTTAGCTAAATTCGTAGTGCTTTTTCCCTTTATCGTGGTAATTTCATCACCTGTGTTTGAAGAGGCAAGTAATTTACCATTGCTTGTAAGCCTAACGAAAGGCTGCGATACGGTTATTACTTCGCTTGTTGGGTTTTTGATGTTTACGTTTGTCTTGAAATACAACCCCGATAAATCCAGTTTGGTGATGCGTGGACTTGCTAAGGTCGTTTCGATGTTAGCGGCTGCATTGCTCATTTTGGTAAGTTTGACAATACCATAAACGCCTGCCCCTGCAACTACTGTTAGAAATATTGTTTTACCTGCTCCCATTATAATTTCTTTTTAAAGATTAATTTGTACAATTTCTCAATACTTATTTTCACAATCAAACCAACGGCTGCTGAAATAGCAGCGTAAAATGCAACGGATAGAGCTATTTCCCATTCTATACATTTTGTATGTAAAAATAATAGGATGCCAATTCCTTTGATGGCTCCTATAGCTTTTGCGCTTCCGCCTATCATAGCAGATAAAACTGAAACCGCGTAATTACTCATTCGATGTTTTTTTCATGACTACTATTTTGTTTTAAAAATGCAAAGATATATCCGTCTGAAAATAAAAATTTCACTTAACAGTGTTTATCGTCGCTTATCGTCGTTTAACGATGATTAATGTTTGTATTATCGTGATATTATGTGTTTTAGGTGAGTTAATTACATGAAAAAAGCCACTTTTTACGGTGGCTTTTTTATTGTCTCTTAGGATTTTATATTTTTGCTAAAAGTTTTTTTTATGTAAATTCAAAATGATCGTTTATTTTTACAATTGTTGTTTTGAATGGGAACTCAGATAATGGTATTTGATTTATTGCATCAATTAAACCTACCGATGATGTAAACACAACATGTTTAACGTCTCCAATCCCTATTTGCAAGTGAAGACACTTTTTACTTCCACGGTCCTTAAATATTTTTGAGTCTTCAAGCCTAAATTCGTGAACACTTATTTCACGATCAAGTATTTTAAACATTTTAATTTTTTCACCTATAAAACTTTTTGTTGTGGTTTTTATCTTGAAGTCTTTAAAATTTTTCATCTAATATTTTTTTTAATAAATGTTTACTGTTACAATGTAACGCCCAACCTTTGTAAGAAGCAATTGAAGCTTTATTCTTATTGTTTTTCAGCATCCGTGCAAAGTTCTTTTTGATGCTTTTCCGCAGGAGCGTATGCGTATGATATACTCTATATCCGACAAAATCTATTCCCCTTGCTTTGACCGGAAATATCTGATAATTTTGCTTTACGGTTAGCTTTAATTTTTCTAACAGATATGATTTTATTTCTGAAAGCAATTTGTGTAAGTATTGCTTATCTTCTGATAATATTATCATGTCATCGGCATAGCGAAAATAATATTTGACATGCTTTACTTCCTTCAACCAATGGTCAAAATAGGTTAAATAGAAGTTTGCGAAGTACTGGCTCAAGTAATTGCCTATTGGCAATCCACCGGCACTGTCAATGATGCCATCAAGAAGATATAAAAGGGATGTGTCTTTTATTTTCCGCCGTATTAAGTTCTTTAGTACATCATGGTCAATACTTGGATAAAACTTTTTAATGTCAAGTTTCAAACAAAATTGTGTTCCATTAATATCTTTCAATGCTTCTCGAACTGCATAAGAAGCTGCATGTATTCCGCGTCCTTTAATGCAACTATACGTATCCGAAGTGAATATTGAAACAAAGATTGGTTGTAATATATTCATGACCGCATGATGTGTGATTCTGTCCGGAAAATATGGTAACCTATAAATTACTCTTTCTTTAGGTTCAAATATTTTAAATGTAGTGTATGTTGATGTTTTGTATGTCATGTTTTTTAACTGTTCGTGCAACTTCAAAATGTTTTCATCACGATTTTTATCATGTTCGATTACACCATATTGTTTTGATTTGCCTTTTCGAGCAATTGAATCTGCCAATTTCAGATTTTCAAGGCAAATTATTTTTCCATATAAATTGGTTTTTCGTTTCATTTCCTTTGCTTTAAAAAATCGCTTTCACTATCGTTACCAGCGATTTTTATAAGGTTAGTATTTTTTTGCACTGTTGGCAAGGTCTGCGCCATTATTATTAAGCATTTGCGAGCACTGAGATTCGTATTCGTATTCGTATAGTCGTAATTCGAATTCTGAAAAGCGAAGCCTGAAGCGGACGAACTACAGCGCGATGGCACACAACCTATTATTTTATTTACAATAAAATATTTTTCCAGTCTTGTTCAAATTGTTTGGCAATGTACAATGCTTTTTCTGATGTATCTGTGCAAAGGCGAGCACCGAGAGCCGTAGTCGAAAGCGGAAAGTCGCAAAACGAATGCCGAAAAGCGAAGCCCGAAGCGGAAACAATAAACCACGGATAATATTTATATTGTCTTTGATTTGTAAAATCAGCTATCCACCCATTATTAATTGCTTTGAATATTACGAATAGCCTGTAATTTGAAATCAATGCGTTTCCAAATTCTTTTCTAT
>CAIWVT010000468.1 GCA_903916135.1 uncultured bacterium | reverse complement strand
TCAACAAAAACGCATCAGCTTCTTTTTTGTCACCAAATGTGTACATCCAGTCATGAATATTACATGCTTCTGTAAAGTCAACATCAATAGGTTTGTTGAAAACTCCTCTTAGACGTAATGTTTCCATCCAATTCTGTAAATTTGCAGGTCCACAACCATTTACGACTTTAATTTTAATATCAGGTAATGCCTTAAAATAATCATCTGGTGCTTCTAGTTGTGCCATAATAATATTTTTGTTTAAATTTTAAATTGAATTTTCATTTTAAAGCTACAAAAATAGTAAAAAATCGAATACGCATCATTTTTTTTCTTAAATTGTATTGTTTTTGAACAAAAAATAATTCAATTTCGATATTGAAAAAATTTACTATTTTTGCATAAAAAAATCCAAATGAAAACTCTCAAGTATTTAATCTTTTTGCTTTTTGTATTGTTGTTTGCTTATGACGCTTATTCACAGAATGTAATACATAAGCCAACTACTACACAAAAACCAAATACCAATACTCAAACTTCCACTGCCAATAAGTTTATTTTGAAAATTTCGCCTAATGTGAAAAGCCAAATAAAAGTAGATGGAGAATATAGAGGAGATGTAGAAGCAGGAGGAATTAAAAAGGTTTACCTTCAAAAAGGAGAATTTAAAATTGAAGTAATCAGTATTGAGAACAAGAAAGATGTTTACACCGTTAGGTACACAGTAAAAGAAGAAGATTTAAACACAGAAAAATTATACGATGCTGATGTATTAACTATACGAAATGCGCGTATTGCAAGGGAACAAATATTTGAAGCGCAACAAGCGGTAATTAGAAAAGCAAAAGCTGATTCTGTTGCAAAAGAGCAAGCAATACAAAAAGCAAAACAAGAAGCAATTAGAAAAGCTAAGGCTGATGCAATTGCCAAAGAACAAGCAATACAAGAAGCAAAACAACAAGCGATAATTAGGGAAGCAAAAGCTGATTCGATAGCAAAAGTGGAATTTCTTGCTTTACTTAATGGAATTTCCACTAATATGATATTTGTACAAGGAGGTATCTTTACAATGGGTTGCACAAGCGAGCAAGGCAGCGATTGTGAAGATGATGAAAAACCTTCTCATAGCGTAACGCTTAGCAATTTTTATATCGGTAAATATGAAGTTACACAAAAGCAATGGAAAGCAGTTATGGGCAATAATCCCTCAAAATTTACAGGTTGTGATGATTGTCCTGTTGAAAATGTGAGTTGGAACGATGTTCAGGAATTTATTACCAAGTTGAATCAACTCACGGGGAAAGTCTATCGTTTGCCTACTGAAGCTGAGTGGGAATATGCAGCACGAGGGGGTAATATAAGCAAGGGCTATAAATTTTCAGGGAGCAATAATATTGATTATGTGGCATGGTATTATGTAAATAGCAGCAGCAAAACTCATAGTGTAGGACAAAAGCAGCCAAATGAATTGGGGATTTATGATATGAGCGGCAATGTTTGGGAGTGGTGCAGCGACTGGTATAAAGGATACCCTAACAGCACAGAAGTTTTTAACTATACCAATCAGGCGCGTGTGGTTCGCGGCGGTTGCTGGTTTTCTCGGGATTGCCGTAGTTCTTGCCGCAGCAGCAGCTTCACTGGCCGCATAGGTTTTCGTCTGGTTTTCTACAAGTACACAGTGGAAAATCTAATTCTTCCTTTTAAGAAAACGAATTGGCAAAAGACTAGTGAGGTACGAACGAGTAAAAAGCC
>CAIWVT010000467.1 GCA_903916135.1 uncultured bacterium | reverse complement strand
GTGCAACTGCATGGACGCGTTCTGCCATCAACAAATGCTCCCGTGCAACTGCATGGACGCGTTCTGCCATCAACAAATGCTCCCGTGCAACTGCATGGATGCATTCTGCCATCAACAAATGCTCCCGTGCAACTGCATGGACGCATTCTGCCATCAACAAATGCTCCCGTGCAACTGCATGGACGCGTTTTGCCATCAACAAATGCTCCCGTGCAAATTATTAGAGATAATTTTCTTATTTCATCAAATAATTTTTTTTGGCAGAAATGAAACAACACAAAGCCTCAACACCTTTGCATATCATTTCTCCCATGAGTCAAGTTACCGATTTGGCTTCCGCCTTCGGACCGCTCACCAACTTATATATCATGGTTTATAACCCCAACGAAACCGAAATAGGAGCTTATGATTTTGAAATTGTATAGAAAAAATTTTATGTCCGCGATTTCCATCGCCGTAGGGAAATGCCATGATTGGACATGCCATGGCATGTCCCTACATCTGTCGTTCCAATTCTTTTTATTCCTCTATAGTCGTAGTAAGGCTCTTAGCCGTGTCGGGATGACCTAATGACCTGCAAAATGACCAAAAACCTGTCCCGTACACGCAGTGTCGGGATGACTACCTAATGACCTAATGACAACGAAACTCCAAGTGAAGGTTTCACTCCAAGTGAAGCCTTCACTCAAAAAACTATCGGGTTTTCACTATCCGATGATTGATAAATTTATCTGCCGTCTGAAAGCGTATCAAATAAACCCCTTGTGCGAATTGGCTCAAATCAAGGGTGGTGAATTGGCTCACCGTATTGATGGTCATTAATTCTTTTCCCATGATGTCCAATACCATTATTTTATCCACAGGAGTATTATTTAATTTGATAGAAACGTCGCCGGTGGTTGGATTGGGAAACAACTGAATGTTGTCTGCCACTTTGTCATCCACGCCTGTTGTGGACACTATATACAACTTACCAATATAAGGCTGTTTGTTTTGTTTTGTAACCACAATGTCGGCAGTATCCACCGTTGTGAAAGCAGGGAAGCTCAAGTTTACAATGCCACTTGCATCGGCAAGCTTTGCATCCAGCCAGGTGCCGTTGTGCGAAATTGCCACATACGCATCGGGCACTGTGGTAACCTGCAAAGTCGTTACTCCGATGTCTTGAGGGTTAACGTAGGTAACCGTCATGGGGTCGGGCACCGAAAAAAAAGTCATCACCGAAGGGTCGCCCATCAAATGATAGACTTCCCAATAATATTTTTTCATGGAAGAAGTGCTCGCTTCCACCGCCAAGTTTCCGGCATAAACCATTTGGTCGTTGGTATAGAACCATGAACTCAACGGCTCGCCATGGTCGTGAAACATACGGTCGTAAGCACCTAATTTGTTAGCATCATACGTTGGAAACTCCACGATGGACGCACGACTTCCCACTCCGAAATAATAATCTTCATCCCAATAAGAATAATTGGAAGCTCCGATATATCCCAAGGCGCCTTTGTTGGCAACACGCAATAAAGCTTCGCCAAAACATTCCGCATCGTTAAAGGTATTGGTCTGGCAACAATTGCCCACCATCAAACAATATTTATGATTGTTGTGCATACTTGCCACATCGCTGGTCTGGAAACTTGGATCTGCCCATCCCGAAGAACTTCCATGAGCTGTGTAATTCGCAAAACTCACCCCAGTCCCGATTTCATTCCGAATCAACACATCATTGGTTGCTAAATTCGATGCGGGCCACAAATACGTGTACGAATACAAGCCATGAGCCGAATTAAAATAATTGGTAGTACCATAATTAATTTGTCCGTTTCCATATACTTGCGAATATCCTCCGTCGGGAGCAGAGCCGTTGTCAACCCCTGCAATCATAACCACCGTGTCGAGATAGGTTGCCTTCGGCATCAAATATTGTTCATATTCAAGTGTCTTGTCAATTTGAGGTTGTAATTGAGCAATCGTTGTAGCTGAAAAACGTCCGTAATACATATCAGGAATGTAATCCGAAGTGCCATCCATGGTGCAATAATATAAATCTGTTTTATGAGCCGTGTTAGCAATACCTGTATAGGTGGGTATCTGAGCCACATCCCCCACCAATAAAACAAAAGTTGGCGCAGGGTCGGCGGTAGTTCCATTTGTATATAATCCTTGAAGATATATTTTGATGTTTGCAGCGGTAGGCGTAGTGCTATAATATTGTTCCACAACTTTAAATCCTTTTTTCGTTTTCCATCTAACAAAAGGCTGCAAGGTTGATTGAAACGAAGTGGGCGAAATGATAACATATTTTATGGGATATTTTGTCAACACATCTTTGTTTTGCGGAGCTTTATAATTTATCAAATCCGACAATGATGACTGAAAATAGGGGGAATAATATTTCTCTTTCATCATTTCGGTCATAGCAAGGTCGGGATGTTTAAATGACACTTCGAACACAAGGTCATTCATCACTTTCAATACATTGCTAACAGGATTGTATTGAAAAGGCGAAACAATCAAATTGCCCATTTGCACACCTCTCATAATGCCGGATGTCTCCACACGAACTAAGGGTGTATTGGTGAACCCGTTTGTTTGATACACCGATTGGTCGTAAGCGAAAGGAAGATAACGTGTGTCCAGATTTTTTGAAACAGATGCTTGTGCCGGAATGATTTTATTGGGGATGCCTAAATCCGAAAACGTAATTTCTTGTTCCGTATAGCTAATGATTTTCACCACCACTTCGGCACCATAAGGAATTTCAATCAATCGGCTCATCACCGGAAGTTGAGGTTTACCCGCATCATATATTTTTGAATAACCGCTTAATCCCAATTCAATATAGTTTCCGTTTGAACTGGCAATATGATTGATTTTGATTTTGTCCAATGAGTTTTTAGCCATTATTTTGTAAGGGCTTGTTTCCAACACTTGGAATTCATTTTGAGTAGAATTCAATTTAATTTCAGTTTGTGCTGAGGTTTTCAACCCAAAAATGCACAACAAAAGAACACATGCGTACTTGATTTGCTTCATGATTTTTATTGATTAATGAATAGAGATTGCGAAAAAACAAGCAAATGTACGCACATTATTTACCTTTTTTAATACACCCACATTCATTAACCATTATTTAACCTTATGAACAGATTACGAATTCATAGAGATTATGTCCAATATTTCAATTATCTTTGCACGCTAATTATCAGAAATGCAATTTATATGAATAAAGGAACTATTAATACCATACTGGGAATTGTAATTATATTTGGAATTCTTATAGGCTACAGCCTGCTCACAGCCCCATCAAAAGAAGAAATTCTCAAGAAAAGAAAACAAGAAGATTCTGCTTTTATAGCACAGAAACAAAATTTCATTAACGATTCTATTAAAGCTGCATTAAATAAAAATGCAGCATTAGTTAAAGATTCTGCTTCAAAATCACCGACAAAAGAATCAATCGCTCCAAAAAAAGATTCAACCGCTAAAGACTCAACAAATATAAACGGTACGTTTGGAAAGTTTTCTGCTTCCGTCAAAGGTGAAAACAAACACACCGTGATTGAAACGGATTTGATAAAAATAAAGTTTGCTGCTAAAGGTGGCGGTATTTCTTATGTTGAATTAAAGAAATATAAAACCTTTGATAAAAAGCCGCTGATACTTTTCAATACGGATTCTTCAAATTATAATCTCACATTTCAATCAGATTATAAGTTTATGAATACTTCGGGATTGTTTTTCAGTCCGTATTTTTATAATCAATCCTTGCAAGGGAAGGATTCTGTAGCCATAAGCGGCAAAGATTCCATACAATTTGCCATGCGTTTATACCCCAATGTGAATGATAGTGTGAAACACACCGATAATTATATCGAGTTTCTGTATAGCATCAATTCTGACAACTATATGATGCACTTTACTGTCAACTTTGTGAAAATGCAACAGATTGTTGATGCCAATAGCACCTATTTAGCTTTTGATTGGAAATTAGATTTAAGGCAGCAGGAAAAAAGTCATAAGAACGAATTGTTGAACACCACCGTTTATTTTAAGCCTTCGGCAGATGATGTTGATTTTTTGAAAGAATCTAAAGATGATAAGAAAGTTAAATTGCCAAACATCAAATGGGTTTCGTTTAAACAACAGTTTTTTACATCAACACTTATTTCGAACACCAGTTTCTCAACGGCAAATATCGAAACGGCTACAAGTAAAGACACCCTTTTCCCTGGGTATTTAAAAACCTTGACAACTTCGCTCACTTTGCCATTTAGCAATTCAGATAAACTGAGTTATCCGATGGCGTTTTATTTTGGTCCGAATCATTATAAAACCATGCGAAAATACAACTTGGATTTAGAGCGACAAATTCCTTTGGGATGGAGTTCTCCGTATATTCTTGGATGGATCAATCGTTGGGCAGTTATCCCCGTATTCAATTTGCTGAGCAAAACGGGCATGAATTATGGTATCATCATTCTAATTCTCACCTTGATTTTGAAAATAATTCTTCTCCCTATTGCGTACAAAACATATATGTCGTCGGCACGTATGCGCGTATTGAAACCTGAAGTGGACGAAATTGGTGCCAAATTCCCGAAGAAGGAAGATGCCATGAAAAAACAACAAGCCACGATGGCATTATACAAAAAGGCGGGCATCAACCCTATGGCGGGCTGCATTCCGATGCTGTTGCAGATGCCGATTCTTATTGCTTTGTATAGGTTCTTTCCGGCGTCTATCGAATTGCGGCAGGAGAGTTTCCTGTGGGCAACCGATTTGTCGAGTTATGACTCCATCTATAATTTTGGTTTCAACATACCGTTTTATGGCGACCATATAAGTTTGTTCACCCTGTTGATGACGGTTTCAACTATCATTTATACCAAATTGAACAATCAGATGATGGGCACCAATAGCCAACCCGGGATGAAATTTGTGATGTATGCTATGCCTGTGATGTTTTTAGGGTTCTTCAATGATTTTGCATCTGCCTTGAGTTATTATTATCTGTTGGCAAATTTGATTACCTTCTTACAGATGTGGTTGTTCAGAAAGTTTGTCAATGAAGATAAAATTCATGCACGCATTCAAGAAAACAGAAAGAAACCTGCAAAGAATTCGGGATTCCAAAAACGTTTGGAAGAGATGGCAAAAAAGCGCGGTTATTCTCAGAAATAAATCCTGTAAAGAAAAAAGCACACGTAGATTCTTATGAAAGGGGCACATGAAAATTAAAACCGGTTTGTCGGTTCTGAGTTGGGTTATTCTTTCATTTTTAGTGTTGACATGGGGAAGTTCGTTTATATTAATTAAGCGCGGACTCGAGGGCTATTCCCCTTTGCAATTGGCGTTGCTTCGGATTTCCATCACCTGTATTTTTCTATTGCCTTTTGCTTTCAAATCCATCAAGAAAGTCACGCTAAAGAAATTTGGATTGTTAGCCATCGTGGGCATCGTGGGCAATGGAGTTCCTGCGTTTTTGTTTGCTCAGGCAGAAACGGGTATTGACAGTTCGTTTGCAGGCATATTAAATTCGCTAACCCCTTTGTTTACGCTTATCGTGGGCTTGATGTTTTTTCAATATAAAGCAAAATGGTATAATGTGGCGGGCGTCATCATAGGTTTGGCAGGAACGGTGGGTTTGATGAGCATCAGCGGTAACAAAACCTTAGAATTTAATTTCAGTCATGGCATCTATATTATTGTGGCTACGCTGATGTATGCCGTAAACCTCAATGTTATTAAAAGATTTCTTAAGGAAACCGACGCCATCACCATCACCTCCTTTGCGTTTTTGGCTATCGGCATCCCCGCTTTGTGTTATTTGTTTTTCGCTACCGATTTTGTCACGGTGTTACAAACCAACCCCAAAGCGGTTTCATCCCTTGGTTATATCTCAATTCTTGGAGTTTTCGGTACAGCCATTGCTGTCATATTGTATAATATGCTTATCAAAACTTCAGGCGTACTTTTTGCCGCTTCGGTAACCTATATGATGCCCATAGTAGCTGTCTTTTGGGGCATAGAAGATGGCGAGCCTTTTGAATTTATCTATCTGTTTTGGATAATGATAATCTTGCTTGGGGTGTTTATGGTGAATTATGTGCGGAAACGAGGTTCGAGTTCGTAGTTCTTTACCTCTACGAACCCCGACACTGCGTGTACGGGACAGGTTACGAATTGGCGAATTACGAATTGGCTATAGGTTCGAGTTTCAGGTTTATTTACAAACTATTCCTAACAATTAGCAGTCTTGCTGCGTGCATCCAAAGACAATATTTATATTTCATCTTATTATTTAGTGCCAAATTTGAACTTTCCATCTGATTTTACAATTATTGGAAGATAATATCTTAAAGAGAACAAATGTCCGGAAACTCCCATTTTTTTGTCACCCGCAAGTTTGAAATTGTATCGATATAGTATTTCAAATCCCCAAATTCCAATACCAATTGAAGGTCTAAATCCCCAAAAGTAGTTTTCTTTGTAATAATAATTGAAATCTATTCCGTAAACTACTAACCCCGATAATGATATTCCGAAAGTAGTCCCATTTATTTTCTTAAATGGGTCAAATTGATAGCTTCCATAAATGAGTAAATGTGGTCTCAAAATTTTATGGAGAACCTTTGCATTTAAACCTGAAAAAAGCAATTTACCACCAATATCATATGCTAATCCCGTTTCAAATAAATTACTTGAAAAACCCTGATGTCCAACTATTAGTCCAAATGATGATGGAACTGATTTATAATAGGTTTTTCTTTGGCTATAGAGATTTAGTGTCAAGAACACGAAAAAAAATAATAGAATGTTTTTCTTTGTCAATAAAAGGAAGAAGGTAGGTTTTTTACATATTGCTGCTAACAACAATAAGACAATAGAACAATTCAACAATATAACCATCCAACAACCCCCCAATCATCTATAAAACCCCATCTCATCAATATAAGCAAACACTTTTTCGGGAAGGAAGAAGCGTATGTCTTTCTTTTGGTGGATGGCATTGCGGATGAAGCTTGAGGAGATTTCCATCAGTGGGGCGTCAATCCATTCCACCGCAGGATGATTCTTTAAGTCGCCGCCATCCGAACCTCGGCGAGGATAAACATACAGCGAATAGAGTTTCAGGATAACTTCATAGTTTTTCCATTTGTGGAAGCTGTTGAGGTTGTCGGAGCCCATGATGAGGACAAACTGCTTTTCGGGATACTTTTCGCTCAACACGGTCAAGGTGTTGATGGTGTAAGACGGTTGCGAAAGCTTGAACTCCACATTCGATACCTGAAAAGGATAATAATCCTCGGTGGCGCGCACCGCCATAGCATAGCGATGATGATTTGCCAACAAGCTGTCCTTGCTCTTGAGCGGATTGTGGGGCGACACCACAAAACAAATTTCATCCAAATCGGTAAACTCAAACATATAATTGGCTATCGCCAAATGCCCAATATGTATCGGGTTGAACGAACCAAAATAGAGACCGGTTTTCTTAGGTGTATTTAGCATTATTAATTTTTTTTGTAAGTACTTTAGACACTTTAAATACTTTAGGCACTTTAAATACTTCAAGTACTTTAGTTCACTTTAGGCACTTCATCTCACCTGTCCTTTCTTCCATTTCTCCTTATCCACCAACTCGCCTGTTTCGGTGAAATGTTTCCATTTGCCTTGTTTCACGCCTTGTTTGTATTGTCCTTCTATTTTCAGCACGCCGCTGTCGTAATAAAATTCGGCATCGCTATCGGGCAAACCCCGCTCAAATTTCAGCATCGCTTTGCGGTTTCCGTTTTCGTAGAACTCGCGATACACGTCCACAATTTTATCATCCTCGAAGGTCAATTCCACGCGGGTGGTCTGTTTGTCTAAATCAAAATAAAACATGGCTATGCCGTTTGCCATGCCGTCGGTGTAGGTCACAGCACTCATGATTTTGCCATCTTCGAAATAGCTACGCCACAGCCCGACAGGCTTCCCGTCGAGCAGGCGACCTTCGGCTTTGATGGTGGTGCTGTCGGCATAATACACTTTGTAGGGTCCCGTCTTTTGCATCATCGTGGGCGGAATCTCCACTTTGAATTTGCCCGAATCAATTTCGTAGAGATAAATATCCTCGGCAGCCGATTCGATGTTCTCCAAATCATTGTCGAAACCCGCATCGGCATTGAAATCGGCATAAAGTTTCGTTTTGAACATGCCATCGTCAGAAACCAATTGAAACCCCACACGGGTGAACCCTAAAATGACATCTTTGTTGTCTTTTATCCCTTTGCGATTCTCATTTTTGGAATAATAATATAAATGGGAATAGATTTTTGGCATCTGCACAAAAGCCGACATGTTGGCTTTGGAGTCGAAATTGTCCAAAAACTTCATAAAATCGGCGTTGTGGGAGAGGGTTTTGCCCACCGTGTAGTCGTCTATCAAATCCATCAGGCAGCTTGGCGAGTTGCAAAACACCACATAATCTTCCATAATGGTATAATACGGTTTGTCGAATTTGTTGAACAATTTGCCGAAAAACAACTTGAGAAACCATCCGTATTCGAGATATTTTATGGTGAAGTTTTTATATTCGGTGTCGTTAAATTTTATCATGCCGAGGGTTTTGCGTCTCACTTTTTTGGTGATTTTGTCCATGCTTGCCTTTGCCTGTTCGATGTCGGAGGCATGTATCAGGGCGATGGCGTCGTCCTCGCGCGCATTGGGCGAAGGCTGCAGTTTCACAAACGCAATTTCGCTGCCTATCCATCCGAAGAAATCGTCCTCGAGATTCAATTTCAGATATTTCTCCACCTTTTTGATGGTTTTTTCATAGTCTTGCGCCTTGGTGGTGTCGTCGGATTTGAACACCGTTTTCAATTTGTCGAAAAACGTTTGCTGACTGCTGAAACTCATCGAAACATAGAGGGCGGCTTTGTCCGAAACCACCTCGTATGCTTTCCATTTGCCGGGCGCCACATCTGCCAAGGCTTTGAAATAAGACGGCAAACTGTCGTTCACGCTCGTGTAGCCATCCCATTGCAGTTTCTCGTTGTCGAAGGTGACATTGAAGGCAGAAAAGCGCAAATTGGTGCTGATAGATTGGGCAATGGACGAGGTTTCATCCATAAAACATCTCAAATAATTGTTGAATTGGCTGAAATTCATATAAAAATTGAAGAGTTTGTTGCCTTTTATTTCGGTGGAGACGAAACGCACCTGCGGATTTTTGGTCCAATATTCGCTGTCTTTTTGATGGATAGATTTCTCGATGAGCAGGGGCGAATAGCTGCAGACCATGATATTATCAACAAAACAAATAGAAAGCACCTCGGTGGCGTAGCTTTTGCGAAGCTGAAGGATTTCGGTGTTTTCGAAAGTGCGGGAGGTCATCGTATAGTCGAAATAGCTCACCACATCTTTGATATAATTTTTGAGGAAAGCGATTTTCGAAGCCTTTTTCAAATCAACGGCAAACACAAAATCGTAGTCCGCGTCGGTGGTCATGTGGGAGGCAATCACGAGTTGGCGGTCGGCAAACAACATGTTGAGCGTCGTGTTGCCTTTGATTAGCGAATCCAATTGGAGGGCGCTTTGGTTGATTTTGTCGAATTTGGGACTGCCCAACAGATGTTTCCACATTTTGCTTTCGCTTAGCGTGGTCCACGCATCCGTCAGGTTCGAGGTTTCGATGATGAAGATGGCGTCTTTGGGCACCAAGGTGAGCGCGTTGCGTTTGCCCGATTCGGAGAAATAAATATAGGCGGCAATGCTACCAACGATAACTAATAGGGACACCAATATCCACAATAGGATTTTGAGACCGCGATGCTTTTTTTTCATAAGGATGTTTTTTTTGATTTACAAAATTACACGAAAAACATGTATGTGGGAATATTTTTTTTATTTTTATTTTTGGGCAGATATTGGAGGGAAGCACGGAGGTAAGGAGAATATGAGATTTTTAGACTTTAGACCATTAGAATATAGGGTAATATGCATCTTTGTGCCTTTGTGCCTTTGCGTCTTTGTGCCTTTGTGCCTTTGTGCCTTTGTGCCTTTGTGCCTTTGTGCCTTTGTGCCTTTGTGCCTTTGTGCCTTTGTGCCTTTGTGCCTTTGTGCCTTTGT
>CAIWVT010000466.1 GCA_903916135.1 uncultured bacterium | reverse complement strand
GGGTAAGAGTATCATTAGTAGGTATCGAACTTCTTGCAATTGAAGCAAGAATAGTAGTAGCTTCTGTAGAAACTTACTTAAAGTATGCTGAAGCAATTGGATTAACTGCTAAAGCCGCATAAGGCACATTGCAGTTAAGTAGTTATTCTTGCTAAAACATCCTGGCTGGCTTTGAAACGGAAAGCATGATTACCAAGAATTTCTTTTTTTTCTGTATGAAATAAAATATACAATCCAATTACATTTTAAAAACAAACTATTACCCATCAACACTAAAATCCATCCACAATGAGTACCCAACCCGACATAAACATAGATGGTTTTTTCGAAAACATTATCACCTCCTACGAAAATAGGATTCAAAAAATACAAACAGCCTTCCAATCCTCAGAAAATATTACGGAATCATCCCTGTCATTGTTCGACAATGTTCATCATTCCTTAAACGAACTAAAGAAAGAACGTGACGAGTTAAATTCCAAACTTTGCGAAACCTTAGCCAAAAATGGCTCCCTACGCAAAAAAGATTATAATGCCATGATGTCAGGCATCCTTTGCACACTTGATGAAAAGGAAAGATTAGCCGAAACACAATTCCTCGCATTTATCGAAGACCAGAAAGAAACTGCTCAATCAATCAAAAATAGTTTGTTGGGCATCAAAGATATTACCTCCCCAGATGCTAGTGAGAAAATTGTAATTGTCAAAGAACAACTCTCACAGATATCAAAAATACAAGAAAAGAGAAAAGAAACCGTGATGAAAACATTCATGGACTTCCAACAGATGCATAATAAAATGATGGAATGTCTAGAAAGTGTACTCGAAAAAGGTGACCACATCGAGGTGAAAGATATTAAGAAAATTAAAGATCAAATCATAAAAGACCTAAACTAAAAAAAACAATTCAATTAATTATTAAACATAAAAGGAGATAACAAAATGGGACTATCAACAGAAATGAAAACCTTGAGCGAAGACATTTTAGCTTCATTCAAAAATAGAATCAAAGAAAATGAAGAACTCGTAATTCAAGTTCAAAAAACTCTTGACGGATTCAAGAAGGATCACCAAGAAATGACAGCAGTTCTAAATGCGAATGCAGCCGCATTAAGAGCAAAAATGAATAAGGATGAAAAAAATCGTCTGAAAGATGCCGATTACCTTATGAAGAAAATGATTAAAGAACATTTGGACAGAGCAACCACATTGAGATCAACTCTTGATAAGGATGAAAAAATTAGAATGAAAGAATTTAATGCACTTATGAAAAGCATTAATGCTAAGATTGCCGAACTTGCTACTTCTACTCGTAATATGCTCTCAGCTAGCGAAGCAGACAGACTCCAGGAATTTGCTGACCTGATGAAAAACATCAATTTGGATATCACCAACATCAATGCTGATGTAATGAGTATCTTCCAAGATACAAACGATATGCTCGACAGATTCGACAAAGAACACCTTGAAATGTCGGCAGAACTCAGAGCTGATTTGAGTAAGAATTTGATGGAAAGAGTTCAATATACCAGAACACTGTTGACTAGTTTCCAAAAGAGATTGTCTGACATCAGCAAAGAAAATCAAAAAATGGCGCAAAAACTTAGAAAAGACCTCGCCAATGGTGAAGCAGAAAGATTAAGCGACTACAACAACATCATGAAAGGAATTCATCAATCAATAAAAGGTATCTGTAAAGATGTGAAAGATATTCAGAAAGCTACCTCAAACATGATGCATGATTATAAAAACGATAGAGAAGGTGCATCTGCCGAATGGAACAAAATGCAGGATGCTATTGCTAAACTCAGAAAAACGGGTGTTGTTGCTGAACCAAAACAAGTGGTTAAGAAAGTTGAAAAAAAAGAAGTGATTATTGAAACTCCAGTTATTGAAGCATTGTTTGTTGAAGAAGTGGTTGAAGTTCCTGTTATCGTAGAAGCACCTAAAGAAGAAATTCCAATGACACTTGAAGATAAAGTCTTAGATTTTATCAACAAACATCCTCATGGAGTAAAAATCTCAGAAATGGAAGAACCTCTTGGCGAAACTCGCATGAAACTTGGTTTCGTTGCAAAGAACTTATTGGATTTAGGCGAAATTCAAAAAGTTGACAAACACTACTTTCCTTTAAAGTAATATATATACCGCGGTAGAGTCGAAGCAATGACTTGCTTCGACTCTACATTTTTTAATTTAACACGCAATGCCATGACAAAGATAATCGAATGCAAATATTGTAGTGGAACAGGAAAAGATCCTTTCGATTTGTTGTCGGCAATTTCCGAATGTTTGGTGTGTAATGGAAACGGGCAGGTGAATATTCAGGAACCTTCAGTACCTTGTATTTATTGTTTAGGGTCGGGCAGGAATCCTTTAGGTGCTAGAGTTACATGCATTGTTTGTGGTGGAAAAGGAAATAATCATTGCGAAAGTAATACAAAATGCATTCAATGCAAAGGAACAGGAAAATCAAGTGATGGGCTGCCCTGCACACGGTGCAAAGGTGTTGGATTTTCTAAATAAAGATAAGCGCCATGATAGAACACGCCGGAGAACAAATCAAAAAACATTTACAAAAAAAACAAGATGCTTTAAACAAGTTTATTGCCCAACAAGAAGCTTTTTTGCTTGCAAAGCAACAAATAATAACTGAAATAGAAGAAGCAAGAAACACTTGGATAAAAACACTAGAACAACTTCCCAAACAAGAATTTAATTACTAATCTACAAATTCAATAACAATGAGCAATAACAATGAAATGAATACCGTACTTGAACTGAAACCAATGTCCAATTTTGTCGAAAGCGACTATATTAAAGACATTACGAGTCGCGGTCTCACATATATAAAATCTGGATTTCCTGTACATTTCAGAGGACCTTCCGGGACAGGTAAAACCACTGTAGCAATGCACTTGGCAAGCAAAATCGGCAGACCAGTAGTCATCATTCATGGTGATGCTGAGTACAAAACATCCGATCTTATTGGAAGCGAACAAGGCTATAAATATAAAAAACTGGATGATAGATTTATTCATTCTGTTCACAAATACGAGGAAGATATGAGCAAACAGTGGGTAAACAATCGTTTGACAATAGCTGTTAAAAATGGTTTCACGCTGATCTACGATGAATTTACACGTTCTCGTCCCGAAGCCAATAACATCCTGCTTCCTATTCTACAAGAGCGTATGTTGAGTACATCGGCAGCCAAAGAAGAAGATTATTACATGAAAGTGCATCCTGAATTTCGTGCTATTTTTACATCAAATCCTGAAGAGTATGCAGGCGTTAACCGCACACAAGATGCATTGCGCGACAGAATGGTTACACTTGATCTCGACCATTTTGATTATGATACCGAATTGAAGATTACAATGGCTAAATCTGATTTGCCGCTAAAGGAAACAGAAATTATAGTTAAAGTCGTTAGAGGTTTGCGCGAATCAGGAAAAACTGAATTTGATCCTACCATACGTGGCTCCATAATGATTGCAAAAACATTGTCAACGCTGAAAACAACACCGTCAAAATCAAAAGCTATGTTTCGCAGAATTTGCCAGGATATACTTACCTCGGAAACTAGTCGTATCGGATCAAAAACGAATCAAGAGAAAGTTAAAAACATCGTTGATGAACTAATCGAGCAATATTCATAAACTAGTTCTAATCATCATTAATCAATAAAATCTAAAGAATATGCCAATTTCAAGCGCAATCAAAGGACTCCAAAGCATCAAAAGTATGCAAAATGTGGTCAAGTCAGGCATCCCAAATAAAGAGGAATCTGATTTTATAAAATTGTATATGTATGAAAAAGAAAGAACACGGTTGAAGACTGAAGAAATACGTATCTTATTAAGACTTGAGATTATTCAAGGCAGACTTAAAGAGATTCAAGATTATAATGATGAGAAAGCGGAACAAATGCATACTACAGATGTTAGTAAACCATCGAGCAAGAAAATTAAGGAAGCAAAATCGGACTTTAAAACGTTGTCAATAGACTACTAAAAATATAAAACCATGCCAGAACCAACACATTCAATTAATGCCACTGGTCTTGCCGATATACTCGAAAGAGTCCTTGACAAAGGAATCGTTATTGCTGGCGACATTAAAATTCAGATTGCGGATATAGATCTGCTAACTATTAAAATTAGGCTTCTTGTTGCTTCGGTTGATAAAGCAATGGAAATGGGTATAAATTGGTGGCAAGAAGATACCTATCTCTCGACCAAAGCACGTGAAAAAGAATTAAATGAAAAGCAAGAAGAGTTAACAAGGCGTCTTGAACAGGTGGAATCTAAGATTAATTCTGCATAAAGCAATTTTGATAAATACTTTTTGAAAGAATGATTCAATAATCATACAATCATGATGAGATTATTATTTATATTAATATTTATTTTTTCATGGAATGGGACAACTCAAACTATGACAAGTGGTAATAATTGGAATAATAAAGTAAAGTTGGTTGATGAATTTTTAATGAAAGGCAAGTCTAAAATAATAAAGCCTGAGATTTCTAAAGTGAAACATCATAAATCATTAGGTTGTTTTAATAATAATCCAGGTAATTTGAGATGTTTTAGAACAGGGAAATATGAGGTTTTTAGTAGTTTAGAAGCTGGATATACTGCCTTGATATATGATTTGAAGTTGAAAATAACAGGCAAGTCCCATTGGACAGATTCAACAACAACGATACATGATTTTATTGATATTTATGCAGCGAGCTCCAAAAATGATTCAAAGCACTTCTATGTTAATTTGTTTTGTTTGGAAACAGGACTAAAATCAACAGATTTGCTAGCTAGTCAAGATGCAGAAATAATAGCACGAGGCATTATCAGGGTTGAGAATGGTGAATTATTTAAACGATTATATTGCAAAAATAAATAAGGTCTTATACAAATTAATACTAAAATATATAAGTCATGAATGAAAAAGATAATAACGACGAAAAGAAGAATGCTGACTTCGATCTCTTTGGGCTAGGAGGCTTGTTTAAGGGTATAGAGAAATTAGTTGACCTTGCTGGAAAACTTGATGACAAGGGTGGAATGAGCAAGGAAGGTGAAATTAATTTTGATCATATAAAGAAAGGAATGAAAGGAGTTTATGGTTTTACCATCAATACTGCTGGAGGGGGGGCTCCAAAAGTTGAAACTTTTGGAAATATTAAAAAAACTCCTGAAGGTCCTAAAGTGGATGAAGAACGGGAGCCCATAACGGATATCTTTGATGAAAAGGATGAAATCATGATTATTGCAGAGATGCCTGGAATTGAAGAGTCTGATCTTAAAATTGATTTAAAAGAGGACATTCTTGACATTTCGGCAATAAGTAAAAATAGGACGTATCGCAAGGAACTTTTGTTGCCTTTGAAGATGCAACAACAAAATTTGTCGTATAAATTCACCAATGGCATCCTTGAAATCAGGATAAAGAAATAATGTATGGCACTAGTTGGCTTAGAAAACGACGACCTTAAACTTATCATTTTCGGCGGAAAAGGTGGAGTTGGAAAAACCAGTTGTGCTGTTGCGACAGCTTTGTCGTTGGCTCAAAAATATAAGACACTAATCATTTCTACTGATCCAGCGCATTCTGTTTCTGATTGTCTTGAACAACAAATAGGGTTCAAAGTAGTAAAAATTGAGGGTGTTGAAAAACTTTCAGCCATCGAGGTCGTTGCTGATGAAGCTCTTTCGAAATTCAAGATAGAGCACCATAATGCTCTAAAAAAACTTCTTGTAACATCTACCGATCTCGACAATGAAGATATTGATGAGATGTTGACATTGTCTATACCTGGTATTGATGAAATTATGAGTTTTAAAACGATAATTGATTTTATTGAAGAAGGCGAATACGAGAAGTATGTTGTTGATACGGCTCCTACAGGACATGCTTTGCGACTTATTTCATCTCCTAAATTATTGGATACTTGGATAAAAGTTGCTGCCAAAATGAGATGGAAGTACAGATATATGATTACAAGCTTTTCTGGCTCCTATAAACAAGATGATGTGGATACTTTTTTATTGGGGTTGAAAAAGACGGTCAAAAGAATAGAAAATATTTTGCGCGATCAAAGCAGATGTCAATTTATCCCTGTATGCATCCCTGAAGCTTTAGCAATTTCAGAAACTATACGACTGTTATCAGACTTAGGCAAATTTGAAATAATTGCTCAACAACTTATAATAAATAATGTATTGGAATCCGATGAATGTAGTTTCTGTAAAAGGAGGAAAGCCGGACAGTTACCATATTTGCAGGAAATCAATAATGTTTTCGGTAAGCTTAATAAAGTCGAAGTGCCAATCTTTCCAGAAGAAATAAAAGGGTTAACGTCTTTGGCTATGTTGAAAAGCTGTCTTTTTGAAAATAAAATAACGAACTAGTAATTCTTAATCAAAATGAAAGAAACAATCATATTACGTGTTAAAGAAGCTTTGGTTAAAGATGTTGGCAGAGCAATTGCTAGAATTGATCCTAAAGATATGAAACAGCTAGGCTTGGAAAGTGGTGACTTAATCATCATTGAAGGTAAGCGTGCAACACCTGTCAAAATAATGCCTTGCTATCCTGAAGATCGAGATAAAAGTATAATTCAAATAGATGGTATAACTAGAGAGAATGCCCAATCTGGCATTGACGAAAAGGTGAAGATTGTACAAACTGCCTCTCGCCAAGCAGTAAAGATAAAATTAAAACCTGATACAAAATCAGGTTCTTTATACAAAGCTGATGATGCAAAATACATTGGCTCACTCATCAATGGAGTTCCTGTAACAAAAGGCGATAAAGTAAGAGCAATTTTGTTTGGTTCTCGCTCTGTAAATTATACGGTAACTGCCACCAGTCCTGAAGGCGTAGTACTGCTACATCCAAATACGACTTTTCAACTCGAACTTGCAAAGCAAGATGGCGAAAGTAAATTAAAAGTGTCCTATGAGGATATCGGCGGTTTGGGTAATCAAGTTCAACGGATTCGAGAAATGATTGAATTGCCTCTCAAGTATCCTGAGATTTTTGAGCGTCTAGGGGTTCAACCACCTAAGGGAGTTTTTCTTTATGGACCTCCCGGTACTGGAAAAACTCTTATCGTTCGCGCCGTAGCACATGAAACAGATGCCTATTTTATCAATATTTCCGGTCCCGAAATTATGGGGAAATTCTACGGAGAAAGCGAAGCTAGAATAAGAAAGATTTTTGAAGAGGCTCAATCACATGCACCAGCCATCATATTTATTGATGAGATAGATGCCATTGCACCAAAGCGAGAAGATATGGGGGGTGAGAAACAAGTGGAAAAACGTGTAGTTGCGCAATTGTTGTCTTTGATGGATGGATTAGAATCAAGAGGGAAAGTTATCGTGATTGGTGCAACTAATATTCCGAATTCTATTGATCCTGCATTAAGAAGACCAGGACGCTTTGATCGTGAAATATCTATTTCTATTCCTGACAAGAAAGGAAGATTGGAAATCCTATACATTCATACAAGAGGTATTCCTTTGTCTATAGATGTAGAAATGGAGAAATTAGCCGAAATTACCCATGGATTCGTAGGAGCAGATTTAGAAGCCCTAGCTAGGGAAGCTGCCATGACAGCCTTGCGAAAAATTCTGCCACAAATAGACTTTCAAATGGCTGAAATTCCTTATGAACTTCTGATGTCCTTAGAAGTAACTATGGATAACTTTATGGATGCGATGAAAGAAGTGGAACCATCGGCTATCAGGGAAGTCTTTGTAGAAGTGCCTGATGTAAAGTGGGATGATGTAGGCGGACTTGATGAAATCAAGGAAGCACTAAAGGAAACCGTGGAATGGCCCCTGAAATATGCTGACCTTTTTAAAAAGGCTGATACCAAACCTCCAAAGGGAATTATTCTTCATGGGCAACCTGGCACAGGCAAGACTTATTTAGCAAAAGCTTTAGCAAGCGAAAGTGGTGTTAATTTTATTTCAGTAAAAGGTCCGCAGATACTAAGTCGCTATATTGGCGAATCAGAAAAAGGTGTCAGAGAACTTTTTCGGATGGCAAAACAAGCATCGCCTTGCATTTTGTTTCTCGATGAAATTGATAGCCTTACCCCAAGACGTAGCAATGATGGTTCTGGATCAGGAGTCATAGAAAGGGTGATTGGTCAGTTTCTTACAGAAATGGATGGTATTGAAGACCTAAACGGGGTGATAGTGTTGGCTGCAACCAATCGAATTGATTTAATTGATCCTGCTTTATTAAGAAGTGGTCGGTTTGATTTGATTTTTGAACTACCTTTGCCCGACTTGAAAACACGTGAAAAGATATTTGCTATTCACACTCGAAATAAGCCTTTAGCCCAAAAGGTTAGCTTGAACAAATTGGCGCTAAAATCTGAAAGTCTAACTGGATCTGATATTGAATTTATTTGCAGGAAAGCCGCCATTCTTGCTATTAGAGAACTGATTGATAAAAATCGAGAAAAAACTGATGAGATTATTGGTGACATTTCCATACTTGATATCCATTTCGAAGAAGCAATACAATTGGTTTTAAAACAGAATGCAACAAAGAAATAAAGCATTGACCTATTTATTATAAATATTAAACATACAAAAATGGCAACAAAAGGAATATACATATACGGAATTGTGCCCAACTTTTATAGTACGGACATGTTTAGATCATTAGAAAGTTCTGGGGTTTATGTCATCTCCTTTCAAAACATATCTGCGATTGTATCTGACAGAGAAGGTTTGCATCTTGAATCTCTAGATAGGGAATCTTTAGGGTACTTGCTTGTTCATCATCAAAAAACTATTGAGGATATAATGAGCAAAGGGTTCAATATGTTTATTCCAATGAAGCTTGGCACCATCGTAAGCAACAAAGCTGAAGTAAATAAAATTCTTACCAATGGTCTTGATTTAATAATTGAGACATTAAAGAAAATTGAATATCTCACAGAGATTGATCTTGTGGTGACTTGGGCTGATTTTTCAACAATAATTCAAGAAATTGCCAATCATTCTGATATCATTGCTTTAAAAGAAGAAATTTTGAAATCTGTGGAAACGCCTTCACAAATTAATCAGGTAAAAGTTGGTATGTTGATTCAAGAAAAATTGAACGCCAAAAACAAAAAGGTTGAGTTGAATATTTTGGATTGCTTGGCTGCTTTTAGTCTGGATATTAAGACACACGAGGTGATGAATGATGAGATGGTTACTAATTCAGCCTTCCTTCTTAATGGAAACAAAAGAGATAAGTTTGAATTAGCAATTGATCAACTCGACCAAGAGTATAATGGTAAGTTGAACTTTAAATTGGTAGGACCTTTGCCTTGTTATAGTTTTTATACTTTTGAGGTTAAAGCTTTGAATCCAGATGCTGTTTTATTGGCAAAAAATGAACTAGGATTAGGAGAAGAAACCTCAGATGTTGAAATAAAGAAAGCATTTTTAGGAAAAGCAAGGCTATTTCATCCTGATGTCCATTCCGAAAATGGGGATGAAGAAAACTTTAATAGAATCAATAAAGCTTATCATATTTTGCTTGATTATGCAATGGCAGCTAAGCAATCATCCAAAAAGGATGTAATATCACTGTCAAACGAAATAGTAAATAAAAATCAGATTTTAGTTAAAATAAAGGAATAATATGCAACGAGACGGAAAATATATCTATTGCATCATAGCAACAGAATACGACATCAATCTAGGTCCAATTGGAGTTGGTGGTCGGGGTGACTTGGTCACAACAATTGGGTTTGACGGTTTATGTATGGTTGTGAGTGACCATCCGCTAAGCAGATTTGTTGTTAATCCCGAGAATATGCTTGCCCACCAAAAGGTAATTGAAGCTGTTATGAAAGAGTTCAGAAGTGTGCTGCCTATCAGATTTGGAACCATTGCGGCTACACCAGATGAAATCAGAAACTTGCTAAACCGCAGGTACAGCGAATTCAAAGAGTTGCTCAGACAATTCGAAAATAAAGTTGAACTGAAT
The DNA here is from genome assembly GCA_903916135.1 of uncultured bacterium. Taxonomy (GTDB): domain Bacteria; phylum Bacteroidota; class Bacteroidia; order Bacteroidales; family CAIWKO01; genus CAIWKO01. Next base: position 9,778 of record CAIWVT010000466.1, on the reverse strand, counting down.
GTTAGGGGAATATGGAAAAATATGGGAGTGATTTATAAGGAGATTGACAAGGAACACATTGAACTGCAAAATATAAGAGCTGAAATAGATAAACTCGACGATAAAGAGAGGAAAAATCAAAAAATTACAGAAGCCGGCAATATTGTGGAACATGTTTTAATTGAGAAGAAAGAAGCGCAAGCAGAAAAAATTATTGAAGCCTTCCGGAAATCAATTTTCGAATATAAACACAACAGGATTAGTAGAGATGCTATGTTTATGAATACTGCATTTCTTGTCAATAGTGGCAGAGAAGTTGAATTCGATAACATTATGACCGACCTTGGACAGAAATACCAAGACGACTGCGATTTTGTTTATACATTCCCGCTGCCGATTTTTAATTTTATTGATTTAAAGATTTTTCCTGAAAAATGGGAACAGTAATAATTTAATATAAGGACACCAACGACATGAGCAACGAAATGGAAACACCAAAAGAAGGGAAATATATTTATGGTATCATTAGATATGATGCTCCAATAGAATATGGTCACATTGGCATGGGGAAGAGAACCGACCTTGTTTATGGAATCAATTATAAAGGTATTACTGCCATCGTTAGTAATTCCCCTATAATTATTTACGAAGCGCGTAGGGTAAATATGATTACTCATGAAAGAGTTCTTGAAGAAGTAATGAAGCAATTTACGGTTCTTCCCGTAAGGTTCTCTACCATCTCCGAGCACAGCGATGACTCAGGGATTTTAAGAATCATTGAAAAAGATTATAATAAGTTCGACGATATGCTTTCCAAGATGGAAGGGAAAAAAGAATTAGGGCTTAAAGTGATGGCGCATGAAGCCGCGATTTACGAAAATATCATTGAGAAATATGATGATATAAGAAACTTACGTAATAAGTTGCTGAATCTCCCCCCAGATAAAACACATTATCAACGTATGAAGATAGGTGAAATGGTTGCTGATGCTTTAAAAAAGGAAACTGAAAATTATAAAAACATCATCCTGGATGCATTAAATCCACTTGCAGAAGATGTGAAAATAAACGACAATTATGGAGAAATGATGATTCTTAATGCCGCATTTCTTATAAAAAACATTACTGAACCCGAATTCGATCATGCAGTGAACGAACTAGATGAGAAATTCGGACTCTTTATGACATTCAAATATGTAGGAACATTGCCGCCATACAATTTTGTAAATCTAGTTATTAATACTAAAGGAATTTAAAATGTTTTTGATAGATGACATATTGCTTGCCCCTTTAAAAGGGATTCTTTTCTTAGCTGAAAAAATCAATGAGGTGATTGAAAAGGAAACCTCTGATGAAGGTGCTATTAAAGAAAGGCTTATGGCATTGCAGCTTAAATTCGAGATGGATGAAATTGATGAAGAGGAATACGACAAACGAGAAGATGAATTACTGAATCTGCTCGCCAATATCAGAGAAGAAAAACAAAATAAATAGAAAACTTATAAACCAGTAAGAAAGGAGAAAAATTATGAGTGCTTTTAAATGTCCGAAATGTGGTAAATCAACCAGTAGTAAAGAAAAGTTTTGCATTGAATGTGGTCAGCCGCTCAATATCGTTTGTCCTGAATGTGGAGAAACATGGCGCTTTATGTTCGATTACAAGTTCTGTCCTGGCTGTGGACACCACATAAAAAAAAACGCTGGAGGCAAACCTCTGCGTGAAGAAAAATGAAGTTAAAGATGTAGTGTTTTGCTTTGTAGCTAAATAAAAAATGAAGAGGAAAGATAATGAGTAATATTATTGAAGTAAAGAAAAATGTGGTTAGTTTTCTCAAAGAAAACATTAACTGCTATGACGTAACGGTCATAAAAATTGAAAAGATTCAAGAAAGCTGGAATGCTATCGCAGAAGTTTATGAAGACGATTCCTTCTTAAAATCAATGAACTTGCCGCCAAAACAAATTCGGCTGTTCTATATGGTTAAGATGGATGATAAGCTTGAGATTACAGCTTTTGAACGTCTGAATTCCTTCGAGGGAATGGATAGTACCAGTCAGCAATAGGGTTTATCCAAAGGTGTTATGATTCATAACCTGATATATGTTTATTGCCTAGCTAACAGTCCCCCTGAATTAGATGCCTCCACAGAGTCTAGAGAATTGAAATCTTTTAAATATGATGGTTTCTATGTTGTCGTCAAGCTTGTTTCTGAAGACGAATATGACGAGGAAAACTTCAAACGAAATCTATCTAACATTCATTGGGTGGAAACCAATGCACGTACCCATATATCTGTAATCAATAGTATTATGGAGCACCAAACTGTCATTCCGTTTAAATTTGGCACTATCTTTCAAACCGAAGAACGTATTCAGAAGTTTCTTTTAGAGTATTCCGATTCTTTACATGAAAACTTCAAGTATATACATGCAAAGGAAGAGTGGTCAGTGAAAGTTTATTGCGACCGAAAAGCCCTTTGTTCCCAAATTGACGAGCTGAGTGAAGAAACTGCTGCACTCGAAACACAAATCATGGCTAGCGCACCAGGAAAAGCATTCCTTCTCAAAAGAAAAAAAACTGAAATGATAGAAAATGAGATGGACAGACTTTGTAAAGAGTATGGACAAACCTATTACGAGCATTTCAACTCCCTCAGTGAAGCAAACAGCCTAATCAACATGCTTCCTAAAGAGTTTACTGGGAGGCAAGATACTATGATACTCAATGCCACTTTCCTTGTCAGGAAAAATAAAGTAGCCGAATTGCTTAACGCTATTGAAGTCATGAAGGGAAATGATGAACAATCTAGTTTCTTCATCGAAGCATCAGGACCTTGGCCCCCTTTTAGTTTTATATCCATTAAAGAAAAATACTAATGCACGACAATGTAGTTGATAAATCTAAAGATATCACCATACTCGAATTGCTCGATAGGGTGCTCAACAAAGGTGTAATCCTTACGGGAGATATCGTTATTTCCGTTGCAGATATTGACTTAGTATATCTCGGCGTAAAACTGATGCTAAGCTCCGTTGAAACAATGGACCAACTTAAAACAGGAAAATCTATATTGAAATTATAAACAATTATGATTTACGCTTTACTATCTGTACATGAGAAAGCAGAAAAATTAAACTTGCTTTTATCAACAATCAAGGGTATTTCGCAAACAGACCTGATGGCAGTTTCGTATAAAGAAATCGCTGCTGTAGTTAGTTGTCAGAAGGAGACTGATATAATTGCTGATAAAAATAAAGTGTTAGAGTATGCAGGAGTAATCGACCAATTAGCACAACACTTCACACTTTTGCCTATGCGTTATGGTTCTTCGATGGAATCAAACGAGGCAATATTAGTTATGCTAAAAATAAATTACACCGAAATTCATCAAAACCTCCTGAAAGTTGAAAATAAGAATGAATTCGGACTAAAAATCTTTTGTGATACACAAAAGCTACATACCCAGATTCGAGCTGAATCAGAAATCAATTCGTCATTGAACAATGGTCTCGAAGACCAACCCGCCAACTCTGTGTTTAAAGACTATGTCAATAAGAAATTGCGCGAACATCGCCTCGAAGAGTTGATGATTAGCTATGTTGATGCGCTCATTGCAGAAATCTCTATATATCTTGATCAGTTTCATGCATTTTATAAATTCAAAAAAATGACAACATCTAATAATATTATTGATGCTGTTTTTCTTTTAGATAAAGAAAAACAAACAGAACTAGTTTCTGCAATCGAAACCCTACAACATCGCTATCCCGATCTAAATGTTGTGTTGACAGGACCATGGTCACCTTTTAACTTTGTTGAAATCACCATCAAATAAAATCGCAATGAGTGAAAATAAAATATTATTCAATACTGCAGGGTCACTCGACACCATATCTGCCGATATTGGAAATCTAGCAAACCTAGAAGATTCCAAACTAAAACTCACGCCCGACAATGCTGACTCAGGCTTAGCAAAACTTGTACTCACTTTGGTTGAGCTTATTCGCAAATTAGTTGAAAAACAAGCTATGCGTAGGGTGGATGGAGGCTCATTGACTGAAGATGAAATAGAACGTCTAGGAGAAACTCTCATGAAATTGGAAATGAAAATGGAAGAGTTAAAAAAACACTTTAACCTAACCGACCGCGATCTCAATATCAACCTTGGTCCATTAGGCGACTTGATGTAAAGAGTGGCTAAACGATTAGAATTGCATTCTTGCAATTATTATTTGTTGTTGTATTAATCTAGTCTCTCATTAATGCAACAGAAATGACAAAAGCATTTTAATCGTATTGTTATTAAAGCTTTTCAAATTCTTTTTTAGATTTGAACAACATTGTGTATTCCTTGAAGTGCACCTTTATATCGGCTTGCTTTCTTGTCTGTAGATATTTTTTCAAAATAAATTTGCCGGTTTCCTATGATATTTTCAGATAAGTTGTATCTTTGTTTGATTATTGTTTTTGAAACCAATCTATGAATATAAAAGAAGTCAAAATAATTGATATCCCTTCCACCGAAGATAGCCGAGGCATTTTATCCTCTATTGAACAAAATCAGGATGTGCCTTTCAACATCAAGCGTGTTTTTTATATTCATCAAATAAAGGGATCCCGTGGTGGTCATGCCCTCATCAATACCGATCAATTGTTGCTTCCTTTGTGCGGACACTTCAAAGTGAAAGTGTATGATAGACAACATTCAAAAGTTTTTATACTGAACGATATAACCAAAGGTTTGTATATCCCTCGATTGATTTTTCTTGAGATGTTTGATTTTTCTGAGAATGCAGTGTGTATGGTATTGGCAAATTCAAAATACAATAAGAATAAGTATTTGAGAAGTCTTGAAGAGTTTAAGTCTTATATCAATAAAGTTGGCACATGATAGTTAGAGGTTGGGAATACTTGGCAGAATATGAAGCAGAGAAAGATGAAATTCATGCAGCAATCCAAGAGGTGTTGAACTCAGGCTCCTTGATTTTAGGCAACAAAGTCAAAGAATTTGAAAACAAATATGCAGCCTACTGCGAAGTTAAACATGGAGTGGGTGTTGACAATGGAACTAACGCTATTTTCTTAGCATTAAAAGCTTTGGGAATAGGGGATGGGGACGAAGTGATTACAGTTTCCAATACGGCTGTGCCTACTGTTTCTGCAATTGTATCTTGTGGTGCTATTCCTGTTTTTGTGGATATTGAAGAGACTTCCTTTTTGATGGATACTACTAAAATAGAGACTGCCATAACTCCAAAAACAAAGTGTATTCTCCCAGTCCATTTGTTTGGACAATGTGTGGATATGGATGAAATCAATCGCATCGCCAAGCAGTATCATCTCAAGGTATTGGAAGATTGTGCTCAAAGTCATGGTGCTCTGTATAAAAACCATCAGGCAGGTTCCTTATCAGATATTGCGGCTACTTCTTTTTATCCAACAAAAATATTAGGCACGTATGGTGATGCCGGTATGGTGCTGACCAAGGATTCAGAACTCTATCATCGCTTGCTGCGTCTCCGTGTTTATGGTATGGAAGAGACGTATAATGCTGTGGAGCATGGCTACAATTGTCGCTTAGACGAAATACATGCCGCTATTCTATTGAAGAAGTTAAACCATATTAAAGATTACATCGCCAAAAGGAGAAATCTAGCAAATCAATATCATGAATTATTGTCTGATACAAGTCTGCAACTTCCTGTGGAAATGTCTTATGGTAAACATTCCTATTATTTATATGTGGTCAGGCATCCACAGCGGGATTTGATTTTGGAAGAACTACGCAAACGAGATATCTTCTTGAATATTCATTATGCCTATCCCATCCATACTATGCAGGCTTATACATATCTCGGATATAAGCAAAATGATTTACCTGTGACGGAAAAGATTTCGAAAGAATTATTTTCATTACCTTTGTATCCTTCTTTGACAGAAGAGAAGCAACACTATATCGTTGATGCCATTCGTGAAGTTATGGCACTGCATCATTTATAAAAATTAATGTTTATAGCTACAAAGTATATGTCAGAAACTCCTCCTAAAATATCCATTGTAATTCCTGTTTTTAATGCGCAGTTGACGATTGCCAAACTTGTGAATCAGTTGATTTCGGAGATATCGACGCGCTATGATTTGGAGATAGTGTTGGTGAATGATTATAGTGCGGATAACTCGCATGCCGAATGTCTCAAGCTGTTCCAAGAGCATAAAAGCATCGTAAAATATATTGCCTTAGCAAAAAACTTTGGAGAGCATAATGCAGTGATGGCTGGCTTGAACAAGGTGACAGGTGATTTCAGTATCATTATGGATGATGATTTTCAGAATCCTGTGGAAGAAGTGATGAAGCTTATTGCATTCTCTGTTGATAACGATTTTGACGTTGTTTACACCTATTATGATAAGAAAAAACACAAACTGTGGCGCAACTTTGGCAGTAGTTTGAATAATTATATGGCAACCATTTTGTTGAAGAAACCTAAAGGTTTATATCTCTCAAGCTTCAAATGTTTGAATCGTTTTTTGGTGGATGAAATCATTAAATACGATTTGCCTTATCCGTATATTGATGGTTTAATATTGAGGTCAACATCAAGTATTGGGACGGTACAAGTGGTGCACGATAGTCGCCACGAAGGAAAATCGGGTTACACTGTTGTGAAGCTAATTAAATTGTGGTCGAATATGTTTACAAGCTTCTCAGTGATTCCCTTGCGCATTTCCATTTTTATTGGAATTTTCTTTGCTGTTACTGGTTTCCTGTTTGGTATCTATTCCATCATCGAGCACTTCATTGTTCCTGGTTTGCCTCCGGGCTTTTCGTTGACTATTACTGCTATCTTTGTGTTTGCGGGCATTCAACTCATTTCCTTAGGTATGATAGGCGAATATATTGGACGAATTTTTATCTCCCAAAATAAACAACCACAATACACCATCAAAAAGGAGTATTTGTAGTCGCCCAATGGAGCCGAATCAATATACATACATGTTTGAGGTGGAAGACCGCCATTGGTGGTATGTTGGCAATCATGAAATCTTTTTACAAATGCTGCAACGCGAAACGTTGTTGCATGATGGCATCCATCTCCTTGATGCAGGCTGTGGCACCGGCAAATGGCTTGAAATAGTAAAAAAATCTTATGACCTCCATGAAACAGGAATTGATTACAACCAATTAGCTTTAAATTATGCCAAAATTAGAGGAGCGTTCCATTTGCAGTTAGCCGATATCAACACCTGTGTTTTCGAGGAAGCTTCTTTCGATTTGATTACTTCTTTTGATGTGATTTGCAATACCAATATTGATGATGTGCATGCCCTCCGTAGTTTTCATTCTTTTTTGAAAGACGATGGACATTTGCTGTTGACCGTTCCTGCTTATCAGCTTCTATTGAGCAAGCACGACACTATGGTGCATCAAAATAAAAGGTACACCAAACGCCAACTAAAACTACTGTTGGAAAGCAATGGATACGAAATAATAAAAATATCCTATTGTGTTTGTTTGTTGTTTCCCATAGCCCTGATAAAACGCCTTAGTGATAAGTTGTTTGCTTCAAAAGATGGCGATCATAACGAGGTGAAGATGCCTAACAACATTACGAATCAACTGTTTTTGTTTGTGATGCGTTTTGAGAAGTTTTTATTGCGCTATATGTCTTTGCCTTTTGGTTTATCCGTGATGGTGTTTGCCAAGAAAGCTACATAAGAATATAAATAATAATAAAAAAGCACTTGATGAAGCTTGATAAATTACTAAAACTTATTCCTGCCTTAGCCGCAAGCCTGTCGTTGGCATCTGCTGCACTCATTCTCTATTTTATCAACAAATATGGCGTGAATGTGCCTTATAATGATCAATGGGAGTATGTGGGTTTCTTCGATCATCTGTCGCAAGGCATGTTGACATTTGAGGAGTTATTTCGGCAGCATAATGAGTATCGGCAGTTTTTTCCGAATGTGATTTATGTGGCTTTGGGTTCGTTCACACAATGGAATGTGCGTTACGAAATGTTAGTGATATTTCTGTTGGCATGTTTGGTTTCTTTTAATATCTATCGCTTGGCAGGCTACACCCACGTTGGGAAACCTTGGCAAAAGTGGTTGATGTTCTTTTTGGCAAACCTCTTCCTCTTTTCGCCCATGCAATGGGAGAATTGGTTGTTTGGGGTGCAGATAGAATACTTTCTGCCCATCGCTTGTGTTTCCACGGGATTGGTGCTCGCCTTCACCCGCATGAATGGACTGCTGAAAATGATACTCTGTATGGTGTTGGCTTGTGTCAGCACCTTCTCATCCATCAATGGATTTCTTATCTGGATACTGCTTTTTCCTGTTCTTGTGTTTTCAGGTACAAAAAATGAATACTTCAATAAGGGAACTGTGATTGCGATTTGGATTGTTGCCACCTTGGAGGCTTTAGCAATTTACTTCAGCGGCTACCAGAAACCCGGTGCACATCCAAGTTTGTCCATCGTTTTGCATCATCCGTTGGATGCCATGTTTTATTTTTTTGGAACCTTGGGTAACACACTGCGCGTGATTCATTACTTGTGGGCAATTATAGTGGTAGGAGGGATGATATGTGTCGTTTTTCTAATGCAGATGCTTTATGTGGTGTGGCATATAAAAGATAAAACCTTGTTGCGAAATGCCCTCCCGTGGGTGATGTTGGGATTATATTCTATGGGGACAGCAGCCATGCTGATGGTGGGCAGATTGGGTTTCGGAACCTATCAGTCCTTGGCATCGCGCTACACAAGCTTCACCTTGTATGCGGCAGTGGCGGTGATATTCTTTACAGGTATAATTCTGCAGCATTATGCACGGGGAAGGGTTATTTCCATAAAAATCAAGTTAGGTATTGCTGTGTTGGTTGCCTTTCTGATAGTTTCGAAGATAATTACCTATCAAGTTGCCGTAAACGAATTGAAGGGCTATCATGCCGCTATCATTCATGCCAAAGCGGGTTTGTTGTTCATCAATTATGTTTCGCATGAGGAATGTGCGAACAAAATTTATCCGACGAATTTTTTAGAGATACGCCGCACGGCTAATATACTGAATCGTCTGGGATATTTGAATCCTGCTTTGATAAGTACTAATGTGATGCAAGATTTGGAAGACACTCAGCAGGGCACGGCATCATTTGGAACATTAGATACAGTATTTCATCTGCACGACAACGTGTATAAGGCATGGGGCACAGCAATGATGCCCAACACGAAAGAGGCAGCCGATGCCGTGCTGCTCAGCTACGAGACTCCTGATGGCAAGTCGAAGCTATTTACATTAGAAAACACCGACAGCATCCGATGGACAAAATCCTTTACCTTAGACAGTGTGCCGCAAAACCCTGTGGTGATACGTGCATGGGCTTTCGACGCCAACAGTGCCAAGGCATATAAATTGAAGGGGACGCAAAGGGTTGTTTTACCACAATAGACACATACCTGTCTGCGTGACTGCAGTCACGCAGGGGCACATAGGAGGAAAAAGAAAAGATAGGCATAGAAGGATAGGAGGTGAGAAGGTTGAAAGCTGCGACAACAATGTATGCGATGTCCTGCGTCTTATTACTCCAAAGGAGCACTCTGTTTGTGGTAATATTTTATCACAATCATTTTTAGCTCCTTAGGAGCTAATTGATTACGTGGTTTTTTATTTGCTACAAACAGCTCGTTCCTAGCGAACTTTGAGTTGTTTTATATGTTGTTGATTTCTGCTTTTTAGTGTTTTGTTGTTGTGTGAATTAGATTGAGCCTAAAAGGATAAAGGTGACAGAGGCAG